>JBGUEF010000009.1:0-26605 GCA_041821485.1 Deltaproteobacteria bacterium | reverse complement strand
CCCCTGTCAAGCCGGTCGGTGACGCTGGCACTGACGCGGGCAAGGGCGCGTTCTCCTGGTGAATAATCGGGTCGGGTTGGTTGTTGGTGGAGGGTGGGCCGCCGTGCTAGCCCCTCGCCCCTAAGGAATTTTCATGTCGAACGACGTCCGTGCCATCAACGAAATGGTTCAGCGCGAGAGCGCTTTCATCGATACGATTCTTAACGAGGTCCACAAGGTCGTCGTCGGCCAGGACGTGATGATCGAGCGGGTTCTGATTGGACTGCTGACGGGCGGGCACATCTTGCTCGAAGGTGTTCCCGGGCTCGCCAAGACGCTGACCGTCAACACGATCTGCAAGACGATTGCCGCGAAGTTCCAGCGCATTCAGTTCACTCCCGACCTGTTGCCGGCCGACGTCGTTGGAACAGTCATCTACAACCAGCAACGAGGCGAGTTCACCGCGAAGAAGGGGCCGATCTTCGCGAACCTGGTGCTCGCGGACGAGATCAACAGGGCCCCGGCCAAAGTGCAGAGCGCCCTGCTGGAAGCGATGCAGGAGCTTCAGGTCACCATCGGTGACACGACCCACCCGCTCGACCAGCCGTTCATGGTGATGGCGACGCAGAACCCGATCGAGCAGGAAGGCACCTACCCGCTTGCCGAGGCGCAGGTCGACCGCTTCATGCTGCACGTGCGGGTCGACTACCCGAGCCAAGACGAAGAGCGGAAGATCATGGACCAGATCTCAGACCACTTGCTCCTCGGCCAGGATGCCGGCGCGGGCATGGGCGTGCAGCAGGTCACGACCACCGCGAAGCTCCTCGAGGCCCGCAAGACGATCGGACACGTGTACATCGACCCGAAGATCAAGGACTACATCGTCCAAATCGTCACGGCGACGCGCCATCCGGTGCGTGTCGGCCTCGGCGACCTGACGGACATGATCGCCCATGGCGCGTCCCCGCGCGCGTCGATCGCGCTCAACGTCGCGTCTCGCGCACATGCCTTCATGAGGCACCGCGGGTACGTCACCCCGGAAGATATCAAGGCGATCGGACCCGATGTGCTTCGTCACCGTATCATTCGCTCCTACGAGGCCGAAGCCGAGGAGATTACGAGCGACCAGATCGTGCGCCGGATCTTCGAAACCGTGGAAGTCCCGTAAGCGAGGCCCGTCGTGATCTCTCGCGAGCTCGTCAAGAAACTCAAGAAGATCGAGATCTACACGTCGAGGCTCGCCAACGATCAGTTGGCGGGGAGCTACCACTCGGTGTTCAAGGGGCGGGGCATGGCGTTTAGCGAAGTGCGTCAGTACCAGCCGGGTGACGACGTTCGCTTCATCGATTGGAACGTCAGCGCGCGCATGAACGACACCTACGTGAAGGTGTTCACCGAAGAGCGCGAAATGACCGTGATGCTGCTCGTCGATCTCTCGGCGAGCGAACGCTTTGGCTCTACGGAGAAGCCGAAGATCGAAACGGTCGCCGAAGTGGCGGCGCTGCTCGCATTCAGCGCGATCAAGAACAACGACCGCGTGGGGCTGATCCTGTTCACCGATCGCGTCGAGCGCTTCGTGCCCCCGAAGAAGGGACGCTCGCACGTCATGCGAGTCGTCACGGAGATCCTCAACGCCAACCCCGAGGGCGAAGGCACGGACCTCGGCGTTGCGTTGGATCTACTTGGCGGGATCGGGAAGCGCCGAACCGTGGCCTTTCTGATCAGTGACTTCATCGCGGACCAGTACGAGAAGCCGCTCAAAGTCGTGTCTGCGAAACACGACCTGATTCCGATCCAGATTGTCGACCCGCGAGAAGAGGAACTGCCCGACGTCGGGCTCGCTCTGGTCGAGGACTTGGAAACCGGCGAGCTGGTCGAGGTTGACACCTCCGACTTGACAGTTCGCGCGGACTACGCACGCGAGACGCAGCGCCAACGGGCTGCACGCGAACATCTGTTCCGCCGACTGCAACTGGATCACGTCACGGTGAGCACCGACCGCGACTTCGTCCGGCCGTTGACCGAACTCTTTCGACTCCGGCAGCGGCGACTCACGGGCTACCGGTGAAGCGCTCGGCCGCCATCTTCCTCATGTCGCTGCTCGCCCCCGCTGTGGGGCTGGCGCAGGAGCCCACGATCGCGCTCGACGCACCCCCTGAGGCCGTGCTCGGCGATCCGATCGACGTCATCGTGACGGTGACCGCGGCCGTGACCGACGAAGTGGCTGTGCCGGACCAGCCTTTCGAGCCGTTTGAGATCCTGGGTAAGAAGCTCGTGATCGAGCCCTCCCCCGACGGCGAGTCCCAGACGTTCACTTTTGAGCTTCAGCTCCTGTGCTTCGACGTGGGAATGCACGAGCTCGGGCCGATTCGCGTCCGGATTGCGAGCGCGGCGGGCGAGCTCAGTGAGATCGAATCGAACGCGCGAAGCATCGAGATTCAATCGCTCCTCGCCAACGAGCCCGACCCAACACTCAAGCCTCCGAGCGAGCCAGTGGTTGTCGAACAGGACGACTACAGGTTGCTCATCGTCCTCGGTGCCCTGCTCGCCATTGCGCTCGGCGCCTTGCTGGCATGGCTGTTCATGCGTTGGTGGCAGAAACGCGATCGACCGGAGCCCGCGCCTCCGCCGCCCCCTCCCCCCTGGGAAACCGCCCTCACCGAGCTTCACGAGCTCGAGCGGGCGCGCGCCGCCGCCGTTTCGGAAGGCCGCACCGAGCAATGGGTCGACGCGGTCAGCGATTCGATCCGCGCCTACCTTGGGCGGCGGTTCGGCTTCCACGGCCTCGAGAGCACCACGGACGAGATCGCAGACCAGTTACGCCGGGCGGAATCGCTCGCCATCGAGCCACAAGAGGCTGTTGGATTCCTCGGGCAGTGTGACTTGGTCAAGTTCGCCAAGGCATCGTTGGCCGATGAAGCATCGCGCACCCTGATCGAGGAGGCGTTGGCATTGGTCGATCAGACCCGCCCCGCTGCCGTCGTGAAAAACGGAGGTCAGCCATGACTCCGGCGCAGCGCCGCGCCTGGGCAGTGGGCTGGTTGGCAACCGCCGCTTTCGTCGGGTTCGTCATCAGCCTGCGTTGGCTCGAGTCTCGCTATCAGCTCCTGGTCACCGACGAGCAGTTGCGCTTCGAGCGCCCCTGGGCAGGACTGCTGCTTCTGGCCGCGCCGATGGCATGGCTTGGGCGCGTTTGGGTGCAGCGGCTGTCGAGGCCGCGCCTCCAGTTCAGCCGAGCGGCGGCGCTGCGAAGTCCAAGAGCTAGCTGGCGAGGACGCCTCGCAAACTTGCCGGGCGCATTGCGTACCGTTGCGCTGGCGCTCCTGGTCGTGGGCCTGGCCGGGCCTCAGAGCATCCATGCGCGAGACACGGCCGAGGTGAGCGGCATCGAGATCATCGTCACGCTCGACATGTCCCGCTCGATGGAGGCGGCCGACATCCGGCCGACTCGCTTCAAGGCGACCAAATCGGTCGTGCGCGACTTCATCGATCGCCGCCCGAACGATCGGATCGGCGCGGTCGTGTTTGGACGTGACGCGTACACCCTACTTCCGCTCACCACCGATCGTGAGGCGCTGCGGACCGCGCTTCGGGGCCTAGAGCTCGATCAAATCGACGGGCGCGGCACAGCCATCGGCAACGCCGTGGGAGTCAGTCTCAATCGCCTCAAGCGTTCACGCGCCAAGAGCAAGGTGATGATTCTCCTGACTGACGGAGAATCCAACGCGGGCAACGTGTCGCCGTCGCAGGCCGCGGACCTCGCAAGCGCCATGGACGTCAAGATCTACCCCATCTTGATGGGCGTCTCCGATACGGCGGCGGTCCAGCAAAGCACCGGTATCTTCGGCCGGGCGATTTTCGGAACGGCAAACTACCCGGTCAACCCGGAGCTGCTCGAGGAGATGGCGGACAAGACGGGTGGTGAGTTCTTCCTGGTCAGCGACCGCGAGGCCCTCGAGCAAAGCTTTCACCAGATCCTCGACGCGCTCGAAAAGACCGACATCGAAGATGCTGGGAGGATGTACACTGAGCTGTTTCCCGCATTCGTTGGCCCTGCGTTGCTCTTCCTAGCGCTCGAGCTGTTGGTCTTGCTGTGGTTGAGGAGGTGGCCGTGAGCTGGGCCGATCCGCAAGTTCTTTGGCTTCTCGGCCTGCTCCCCGCGGCCGTCGCCGCCCTTTGGTGGAACGCCGTGAGACGGCGACGCGCAACCGAGACCTTCGGTCAGAGCACCACGGTCGAGCCTTTGATCGCAGGCCGGGCGACATGGTGGCGCGTCACGAGGGCCACCTTGATCCTCGCGGGGGCAGCGCTCGTGATCGTAGCGTTTGCCGGACCGCAATATGGAAGCCGCACTCGGGTGCTCCGCAAGCGCGGCATCGACATCGTGATCGCGCTAGATTTCTCGAAGAGCATGCTCGCCCGGGACGTGCACCCGAGCCGAATCAAGCGCGCCAAGGGGGAGCTCGAGCGCCTGCTGAGCGATCTCGACGGGGATCGTGTTGGCCTCGTTGCGTTCGCGGGAGACGCCATGGCCTTTCCGATGACCGTCGACTACTCCGCGGTGCGTTTGTTTCTACGTGACCTCGGTCCGATGGACATGCCCGTGGGCGGAACCGCGATCGGCAAGGCGCTCGTCGCCTCGAAGCGACTGATCGAAAGCTCCAACGAAGGCCGCGGCGATGAAAGCAGCCCCGACCGTCGCTCCAAGGTGGTGATCTTACTGACCGACGGTGAAGACCACGAAGGAGACCCGATCGCGGCAGCGGAGGAGCTGCAAGCAGCCGGCATCAAGGTCTACGCTGTCGGAATCGGCTCCGGAAGCGGGGAGCCGATTCCGAGCTACACTGCCGACGGCACACTCACCGGCCACGTGAAACACGCGGACGGCCGTCTCGTCATGACCTCGCTCAGCCCCGAGAACGAAAACACCCTCGAGGAAATCGCATCGATCACTGGAGGGGAGTACGTGAGGGCCGAAGAAGGCACGGTCGGCGTGACCGAGATTCGCTCGGAGCTCGCAAAGCTGCAGGCATCCGAGCGGAAGGCAAGACGCGTCACGGTGCATGAGAATCGTTTCGCGTTGGCATTGCTGCCCGGCTTCCTCTTGATTCTTCTCGAAGCACTCCTCCCTGAGGCTTGGATCGTGCGCAGGCGAAGGAGGGAAGCATGAGACGTGCTGCCTGGTGCATTTGCTGTGTGGCGGCCCTCGGCTTGCCCGCGAGCGCTTCCGCTTGGAGCCCGCTTCGAGGCGAGAACTCCAACGCCAAGAAGGGCAACGCTCTGATGGCCCAGGAGCAATACGGCCCGGCCCTCGAAGCATACGACGAGGCGGCACGAGAGCTGCCCGAGGCACGCGCGGTCCAGCTCAACCGTGGGCTCGCGCTCCTCGCGCAGGACCTCGGCGAGCAGTCGAAGGAAGCGTTTCTCGCCGCTGCGGACCCCGCCGCATCGCCGAGCACGCGAGCGGATGCCTATTACAACCTCGGCATCGCCTACGCTCGAGAAGGGGAAGCGATTTCGCAGCAGGACGAGCACGAGCAAGCATCCGCTCACTTCCGTGAGGCTGCCGACGCCTTCAAGCGGGCGCTGCGCGTACGTCCCGGGGACCGGAACGCCGCCTGGAACCTCGAGTACGCGATGAAGCGCATTCGAGAGGAAGAGGAGAAGCAGGAGCAACAGGAGCAGGAATCCGAGGACGAGTCCGAGGACGAGAACGAGGACGAGGACGAGGACGAGAACGAGGGCGAGAACGAGAACGAGGGCGAGAACGAGAACGAGGGCGAGAACGAGGGCGAGAACGAGGACGAGAACGAGGGCGAGAACGAGGACGAGAACGAGGGCGAGAACGAGAACGAGGACGAGGACGAGGGCGAGAACGAGGACGAGGACGAGGACGAGGACGAGAACCCGCAGCAGCAGGAACAAGCGCAACCCCAGCCGATCCCGCGGGATGAGGTGCAGCGTTTTCTCGACGCGCTGGAGCAAAACGAGGAGAACCTCCCGCTACAGCGTGCGCGGCGCCGGAACGCCGGGCGCCCGCCGCCCGAGAAGGATTGGTGATGCGATTCCTCACGCTCGCGTTTGTCGCGATGACCGTCCTCCCGTGGGCCACGACGGCTGCGGCCGCGCCGGAGGTGACGGTGACCCTCACCGCAGCGCCCACCGAGGTGAGGGTTGGCGAGCCGACTCGACTGGAGGTTCAGGTTCGAGTGCGCGGAGGTGGGCGGATTCAGAACCTGGAGCTCAGCGACCTCAAAAAGTACCCGGAGCTGGAGATCATCTCGCATCAGACGATGCGCCCGATGCACTTCAGCTTTGGTTTTGGCTCCGGGGTTCAGAAGGAATCCAGCATCAACAACATCTACATCCTGAGCCCCACGGTCGCCGGCACCTATGAGTTCGCGCCGGCGGTCGCCAAAGTCGATGGAAAGGTCTACCGCAGCGGACCTCTGACTCTGGTCGTCCATCCCGGAGCCGGCGACGCGAGCGGCGGCACGGACCCTGCGACGGCACCCGGCGCCGCCGTGGAATCGGAGCTTTCGGGCGCACGGTACGACGAACGTGCGTTCCTTCGGACGGTCGTCGAACCGGACGAGGTCTACATCGGACAACAGGTGAATGTCACGGTGTACCTCTACACTCGACTTCGGCTTTCACCGCAATCGGTCATGCCGGGCAAGCCGTCCATGGATGGGTTCTGGGTGCACGACGAGCCGATCACGAGCTTGCAGTCTCAGACCGTCCAGGTGATGGGCGCGAACTACCGCGCCTATGTGGTTCAGCGTTCCGCGGCGTTCCCGCAGCGCTCGGGCGAGCTCACCATCGGCCCGCCGAAGGTCACGTTCGATGTCGGAGGAGGCAGCCTCTTCGACGCTCCAGAACGTGTTCAGCGCGTCGGCGTGCCGGTCACGGTGGACGTCAAACCCCTCCCCTCGCCTGCCCCGGCCGGCGCTGTCGTCGGTAAGTACACCGTCCGGGCGTGGCTTGATCGTACGACGGCGGACACGGGCGACGCGGTTACACTACGCGTCGATGCAGCCGGCGTCGGCAACGTGCAGGACCTTCGCATCCAGGTGCCGCCCATCGTTGGGGTGCGAACGCTGCAACCCGCAATTCGAGATCAGCGACGCTTCCAAGACGGCAAGCTCTCGGGCACTCGCTCGTGGGAGTGGATTCTGATCCCCGAAGCTCCGGGCGAGCATAGGGTGCCACCGATCGAGCTCCACTTCTTCGACCCGGATACCGAGGAGTACGGCGTGGCGAGCACCGCGGTGCTCATCTTCACGTCGAGCGGCGAGGCCAGACCCCCCCAACCCGCGATCGAGCCGGTCGACGCCCCGTCCAAGCCCAGCACCGCGGCGTTCGGGCCGATCCGAATGTACAGCGCGCTGATGCGAGACGAGACGCCCGTCCGGGACCGGGGCTGGTTCGTGTGGCTTCTTGCGTTCCCGCCGGCCTTGTTCGTGGTCCTCATGCTGGGAGCAGGCGCCTTGCGGCGTCGTGAGCAACGAAGTGCCACGGCCGGCGCCGTTCAGCGCCAGTTGATCCGCAGCGCAGAGAACGCACTGCAGGCCAACGACCCGAGGTCGTTCTACGACCGCATCGTCGGCTCGATTACGCATGCCCTCGATTCCCGGCTCGACGAGCCAGTCGGCGGCCTGCCGCACGCGCAGCTCCGGACGCGGCTCGTCGCCGAAGGGTTTGACGATGATCTCGTGCAGCGGGTGATCAATGAGCTGGAAGGCGCCGATTTCGCGCGCTTCGCGGCGTCGGGAGTGAGCAAGGACGAAATGGAGCGGTGCCACCAACGAACCGCGGCGATCGTGGAACGTATCCAGCGTTCGCGGAGGAAGAAGTGATTCGAGCCTGGTACGTAGCCCTAGCGATCCTACTCGCACCGGCGGGCGTCGCCGGACAGCAAGCGGAGCGAGCGACAGGCGCTTCGTCCCTGACGGGGATCTTCGAGGCGGCAAACGTCGCCGCGTCACGGGGCGACCACCTCGGTGCGATTTCCAACTTTCGCAAGCTCACCGAAGCGGGCGTTCACGACCCCGACGTCTATTTCAACCTGGCAACCTCGTTCGCACAGTCCGGTGACTACCCCCGCGCCATCCTCAACTACGAACGAGCTCTCACGCTGCGGCCGGGTGATAGTAAAGCATCCGAGAACCTGAGAGCCGCGGAAAAGGCGTTGGAGGAGCAGCGAGCCGAGGCGGAAGGGGAAGCCATGATCCAACGAAGCAGCTCGCTGAGCGACGCCGTCTACGGAGGCTTGTCGGAGGATGGGCTCGCTATCGCACTGCTGGTCGCCAACCTGCTGTTCTTCGTCGGTCTCGGCTGGGCCTCGATCGGCCGACGCAGGGGCGGATGGCTCTACGCGCTGCTGGTCTCGTCCGGGGTTGCTCTTCTTTTCTGTGCGCTCGGGCTCGGCGCCAAAGCGGGCATGCTCCGGGACGGCCCGCGCGCCGTGGCGCTCGGCGAGCGCGTGGTCCTTCGCGAAGGGCCGGATCCACGCGCCCAGGTTCGCGGCGAGGCCCGTGGGGGCGACCGCGGGGAGATCGTCGATCGCGATCGCGATTTTGTGAAATTGCGAGTGGTTAATGGGCTCGAAGGCTGGACGCCAAGCGCTGGAATCGGGTTCATCGACCCGGACCACGGTGTCCATTGACAACGCAACTCAACAGAACGAGGATGCGGCCCGAGCTCGTGAATCCAGGAGCAATGAAACGATGACGACCGACTCTGCGCCCAAGATCCTAGTCGCCGACGATGACTTGGAGATATTGGCACTGGTTGCGCGGCACTTGAGCTCGCTCCCTGCCGAGATCGTCGAAGCTTCGGACGGCGAAGAAGCACTTCGTCTCGCCCGCCGCGAAAGACCGACCCTCGTGGTGCTTGACGTCATGATGCCGGGAATGAGCGGCTGGGAAGTCTGCCGCGCAATCCGTGAGGATGAATCCCTGGGCGGCACGGGTGTGATCATGTTGACGGGCATCGGAGAACGCCTCAACGAGATGACATCACCGCTCTACGGGGCCGATGGGTTCCTCGACAAGCCTTTCGAGTTGGACGACCTGACCGATAAGGTTCGCGAGGTCCTCGCAGGCCGAGGCTCCGCCTGAACTTTGGCCTCGTTGCCGCCCATGCGGTATATGCTACCCGGCTGACGATGTCCTGGAAACGCGCCGTCATCATCGTACTTGCCGTCTCCGCGGCGAGCTGCTCGAAGAAGGCGGAAGAAGCGCCCGTCGTCGAAGAAGAGTGGCCCAAGAATGGGCTCACCGAAGCACAGGCCAACGAGGTGCTCGCGAAGGTGGGTGATCGAACGATCACGGTGGGAGATTTCGCCGACCGCCTCGCATCGCAGTCTCCATATCTGCGCGCCCGCTTCGAGAGCCCGGAGCGCCGCAAGGAGTTTCTCGACAATCTCGTGCGCTTCGAGCTCCTCGTGTACGAGGCGAAGCGGCTCGGGTACGGCGACGAGCCCGAGATCGTTCGCGCACGACGCAACGCAATGATCCAGCAGATGGTGAAGAAGGAAGTCGACGAGCCGCTCGAAGGGTTGGAGATCACCGACGAAGAGGTCCAAGCGGTCTACGACGCGAACCCGCTCGAGTTCGATCGTCCGGGCCAGGTCCGTGCGAGTGACATCTTCATCGAGGACCGCGCGCGTGCGAACGAGCTCCTCGTTCGCGCGAAGAAGGCCGACCTCGCTGGCTTTCGCAAGTTGGCCCGTGAGGAATCCCAGGACGAAAAGACCAAGGCTAACGGTGGGGACCTCCACTTCTTCGAGGCGACTGGCGAGGGCGAGCCGCCCGCAGCGATTCGCGAGGCCGCGTTCTCGCTCAAGACGGTGGGCACCGTGTATCCCAAGCTGATCGAGGACGGTAACGGCTTCCACATCATCATGCTGACCGGCAAGCGCCCCGCGCTGAAGCGGACGTACGAGCAAGCCAAGCGGGCAATTCGCCACAAGCTCACTCGAGAGAGGAAAGATGCCGCCATGGAGGCGCTGACTAAGCGGCTTCGCGAGGAGGTCGAGGTCCAGGTCGACTACGCCGCGCTCGAGAGCATCAAGGTCGCCAATCCGGAGCTCCCACAAGGCCAATGATGAGCCGTCTAGCCCTCACTGTCTTCGTCTTCGTGTTGATGGCCAATTCGGCCAACGCAGACGTCGTCGAACGGGTGGTGGCCACGGTGAACAACGAAGCGATCTTTCTCAGCGACCTACGAAAGCGCGCAGTTCCGTTTCTTCCCCAAGTTGCCGAGGCATCGACGGAAACGGAGCGGATGGCCCGTCTCAAGGAGCTCTACGAGGAATTGCTCACCTTCTTGGTGGACGAGCAACTCATTCGCCAGCTGGCTAGCAGCGGCGGCATCCGCGTGACTGACGCTGACGTCGACAATGCAATCGAGAACCTACGGTTGCAGAACAACATGACCGAAGAGGAGTTCAAGGAAGCTCTAGAGTCACAAGGTCTCAGCCAAGGGCAGTACCGCCGGGATCTCAAGAGACAGCTCATTCGGCTCAAGGTCATGAATGAGCGGGTACGTTCCCGGGTCAATGTAACCGAAGAACAGGTCAGGTCCCGCTACGAGCAGCGCGCGCGCGCGGAAGGCAGCGAGCTTCGCTTTCAAGTGTCGCACGTCGTGGTTCCGGTCGCAGAAGGAGCATCGGCAATCCAAGTCGCCGCAAAGCGCCAGGAGGCGGAAACGCTCCGTGCCTCGCTCACGCCTGAAAACTTCAACGCTCGCGCGCCGCAACTAGGCGGCGGTGACCTCGGTTGGCTCACCCAGGGCGACCTACCCGAGGAACTGGAGCGCGCGCTCCTGCCGCTCAACGCGGGGGAGATCAGCAACCCAGTGAGAGGCGGCTCTGGTTTTCACATTTTCTTTCTTCAGGATCGCCAAGTCGGCGCCGGCTTCCCGTCCTATGACGAGATGAAGCAAGAGCTCTATCGAGAGATGCTGGACGCGGCGATGACGCGGCAGGAAAAGATCTTCCTCGACGAGATACGCCGCAAGGCCGTCATCAACCGTATGCTCTAGGTTCGCTGGAGGCGTGCGCGGCGGTTTCGCCTGGACAACTCGTGACGGAGCGGGTCGAGCCCTCGGCTCTTTTGCTGCTAGGCTGGCGGCCGATGAGTGGCGAAGTCAGAATCGAGCGAGACGGACCGATCGCGCGCGTGGTGTTCGACCACGAGAAGCGTCGCAACGCGATTACGGTAGACATGTGGGAGGCGATCCCAGGCGTGGTGCGAACCCTCCAAGAAGACCCGGGGGTTCGCGTCGTCATCATGCGAGGCGCGGGATCTGAAGCGTTCGTCTCGGGCGCCGACATCTCGGAGTTCGAACAAACCCGGACCGGGAATGCTGGGCGAGAGTACGACGCAATGACCACACGGGCATTCGCTGCCTTGCAAGGGCTCGAGAAGCCACTTGTTGCATCCATTCACGGCTTTTGCATCGGTGGCGGAGCCGCCATTGCTCTGACTGCAGACCTCCGCTACGCCGCCGACGACGCTCGCTTCGCCGTCCCGCCCGCCCGTCTCGGCCTCGGCTACCACACGGCCGGCATTCGGGCCCTGATCCGGACGGTCGGCTTTTCCGAAACAGCAGACTTGCTGTTCACCGGGCGCCGCGTCCCCGCCGATGAGGCCCGTCACATCGGACTGGTCAACGAGGTGTTCGCCAAAGACGTCCTCGACGAGAACGTCGACCAACTCGCCCACATGATCGCCGACAACGCGCCGCTGACAATCCGAAGTGCAAAGATCAGCCTGCAGGAACTCGCCAGCCTCGAATCCGAGCGGGATACGGCGCGAATCAAGGAATCGATCGAGCAGTGCTATCAGAGCGAGGATTTCAAGGAAGGCGTGAGAGCGTTCCTCGAGAAGAGGAAGCCCCGGTTCACCGGGGAGTGACGCCAGCGCTGACGCTGGCACTGAGAGAATTAACCCTTTGAAAAAGGGGACTGTCCCCTTTTTCCTGGATGGCTACGTACGGAGGGGCACCGGGCGCTGACGCTGGCGCCATCCCCGCCCCTGCCGTAGAAGATCCTCCGAGGAGCACGACGATGCTGAGCAAGCAATCCACTGGCCTTCTAGCCTTCTGGCGCGACTACGATCGCAAGACCTACGTCAAGGCGGCAGTCCTCGCGGACCGCCTCGGGTACGACTCGTTTTGGCTGCCCGAGGTCTGGGGCTATGAGGTCTTTTCGCTGCTGACCGAGATTGCGCTCAAGACCAAGCGGATCAAGATCGGGACCGGCATCATCAATGTATACAGCCGCTCGCCGGCGCTGATTGCAATGCAGGCCGCAACCTTGGACGAAATCAGTGGCGGGCGCCTGATTCTTGGGATCGGTACCAGCGGCAAGAACGTGATCGAAGGGCTGCATGGACGTGACTTCGACAAGCCACTGACGCAAACCCGAGACGTGATCCGTGTCGTTCGGACGATGCTCGATCGCCGCCCTCTCAACGAAGCCGACACCAAACTTCGTCAGTATCGGCCGTTCACACTCGATTTCGAGCCGACACGTTCACGCATCCCGATCTACGTCGCCGCCCTCAAACAAAAATCGATCACCAGCGTTGGCGAAATGGCGGACGGCTGGATGCCGGTCTTCTGGCCCTACAACCGCCTTGGAGACGGCCGCGAATGGATCGCGGAGGGCGCGGCCAAAGCCGGTCGCAACCCAGACGAGATCGCGACTGCGCCATTCACCACGGTCATTCCCGTCCCCGGCAAGGGCGCGTCGGCCAAAGCGCGGGAGGTCATCTCGTTCTACATCGGGGGCATGGGCGACTACTACAAACAGCTCCTCAGCGGTTTCGGCTATGAAGAGGAGTGCAATGAGATCGCACGGCTCTACGGCGACAAGGCGACGCGCAAGATGGCACCCGATGCGGTGACCGACGATATGATCGAAGTCCTCACCATCTCTGGTGATCCGATCTACTGCCGAAGAGAGATCGCGCGCCGGCGCGAGCTCGGCATGGAGCAACCGATCATCAACTTGCCGCCAGGAATGCCCTGGCCCGGCATGGCTGCATTCATTACAGCGTTGGCGCGAGCGTAACGGCTCATTGCAGCGTTGACCCGAGAGTAACGTCAGAGCCGTTGGGGCGACTCGTCTCGTGGGAACGAGTGAACAATTACGTATGAAATGAGAACAATTACGTATGGATCACCGGACCAACTCGCTGTACTAATAATCGCAGGGGCAAAGCAAAGCACCAGTTTTTGTAAATCGTGCGCTAAGCCAAACGCTTGGCTTTCGGGCTAAGCATCGACGCGGCCGGTCGGAAACGGGCTGACCGGCTGCGTCGCTTTTTTATCTCCAGACCAGAGTTGACGAGCGAAGCAGCGCACGTGCAGTGACACGCGGGTCACGCATCGTCGGCGTCGTCGTCGGTCATGATCGCGATCAGCTCTGCCTGCGAGTTGACTGCCGCCTTCCGAAAGATCGCCCCGAGCTGGGTCGTCACGGTTCGCAAGGAAGCTCCGCGTTGCTCCGCGATTTCTTTGACGGTGAGACCTTGCAGGACCGCATCGATGATCGCGTGCTCTGCCGACGTCGTGCCTTCTGGATACCGCAGGTGCGGGAGCGGAACGCTCAAGACGAGAATGTCCTCGCCCCCCACACGCATTCTGCTGACGCGCGGCCCCGCGTCCGATTCGAGATCTGACGTCGGATCGTCAACCTCGGTCAGATCCCCGCCGTCCTTAGGATCGGACTCAACCATCACCACCGGTAAGTAACCGTTCCGCCCCGAACCGGTCAAGCCATCCCAACGCGGCGAGCGTAAAATGCCCCACGTACTGGCGCGCAATGGCCAGCAGGTCCCGCTAAAGGCCCATCTGCTTCGCGATGATAACCTTCATGATCTCGTTGGTTCCCGCGTAGATCCGCTGAACGCGGGCGTCCATGTACGCACGGCTGATCGGGTACTCGAGCATGTACCCATACCCCCCGTAGAGCTGCAAGCACGCGTCGACGACGCGGCCCTGCATCTCGGTCTGCCAGAGCTTGGCCATCGAGCACTCCTTGACCAGGTACTTCCCTGCAACGTGCTGTGCGATGAGATTGTCGAGGAACGCGCGGCCGACCTCGATCTCGGTGGCGCATTGCGCCAGCGTGAACTGCGTGTTCTGGAACTTGGAGATCGATCGCCCAAACGCCTTGCGTTCCTGGGTGTACGCGATGGCGTCTTCGAGCACCTTTTCCGCGCTCGCCTGCGACATGACCGCCACGCACAGCCGCTCTTGTTGGAGCTTCTGCATCAGCATCATGAAGCCCCCACCCTCCTGACCCAGCAGGTTCTCAGCGGGCACCCGACAATCGTCGAACGCGAGCTCCGCGGTGTCCTGGCTTTCCATGCCCATCTTCTCGAGCCTGCGGCTCCTGATGAAACCTGGCCTGTCCCCCTCGATGACGAACAAGGACAAGCTGCGATGCGGATCGTCGGAATTCTCCGTCCGAGCGGCAACAACGGCCAGGTCGCAGGACATTCCGTTGGAGATGAACGTCTTCGCACCGTTGATCACATACTCGTCCCCGTCGCGCTTTGCCGTAGTTGCGATGCCAGCCAAATCGGAACCCGTCCCCGGCTCGGTCATTGCGAGCGCAGTGATCGTCTCGCCGCTCACACAACCGGGCAGCAACTTTGCCTTCTGCTCGGGATTACCAAACGAGTGAATGTACGGAACGATGATGTCGGAGTGCAGGCTGGCCGCCCAGCCGGACTCGTAGACTCGGCAAAGCTCCTCCATGACGATCACCGAATGAAGGAAGTCGCCCCCGGCGCCGCCGTACTCCTCCTCCATCCAGGGGCAGAGGAAACCCGAGTCACCGGCCTCCAGCCAGATCTCCCGGTCGACGACTCCCTGCTCCCGCCATTTCGACTGCTGGGGCATGACCCGGGTTTCCGCGAACTGTCGGAAGTTGCGCCGAAAGATGTCGTGTTCTTCGGAAAATAGGCTTCGTTCCATTGGTCTCCCCTGACTGAATGGTCATTCATTTACCCGAGCCCATCGCCCCTGGCAAGCCCGGATCATCGCAGCGCGCTTGCCCCTCGGTGCCGGCGTATCTATGGTCCCGCGCGATGCGCCGCCGACCGGCACGCTTTTCTCTGCTTCTGGCTTTGTTCGCGGCGATTCCTGCCACTGCTCTCGCAAGCGGGGAGGACCACGGACTGAGCTACGACGTCTGGCTCATTCTCGCGGGAATGCTCCTCGCCGCGAAGCTCGGCGGCGAGATCGCGGTGCGTCTGAATCAACCGGCGGTGCTCGGTGAGCTGTGCGCGGGCATCGTCCTCGGCAATCTGTACCTCGTTGGCATCCAGGCCTTCGACGGCGCGGCCGAGCTCGTGCCCGTGGAGTTCCTCGCGGAGCTTGGTGTGGTGCTTCTACTCTTCGAGGTGGGGCTCGAATCGACGCTCACCGAGATGCGGGCGGTCGCCCCCACCTCCGGCCTCGTCGCCGTCATCGGTGTGGTGGCGCCCATGGCACTTGGATACGGGGTTGGCCTTTGGCTAATCCCCGACGCACCCTTTTCGCTTCACCTGTTCATTGGCGCAACACTGTGCGCGACGAGCGTGGGCATTACTGCCCGCGTCTTGAAAGACCTCGACGCGATGGCGCGCCCCGAGACCCGCGTCATCCTCGGCGCCGCGGTCATCGACGACGTGCTGGGCCTGATCGTGCTTGCCGTGGTCGCCAGCATCGCAGAGTTCGGCGACGTTCCAGGGCCCATGGACCTCAGCATCATCATCGGCCTTGCCGGAGGCTTCCTCGTAGGGGCACTCCTCCTCGGCGCGTACGTCATGCCGGGTGTCTTCCGCGTGGCGTCGAAGCTCCGCACGCCGGACGTCTTGGCTGCCGTGGCCATCGGCCTGTGCCTGCTCCTCGCCGGCGTCTCGGGCGCTGCCGGGCTTGCGCCCATCGTCGGCGCGTTTGCCGCAGGCCTCATCCTCGACGAGGTTCACGTCAGGCCATTCGGCCGCAAGTCGGCGCACGACCTCACTGAAATCATCGGCCCGATCGTCGCCGTCATGGCACCCATCTTCTTCGTCCGCACCGGCATGATGGTTCAACTTGGTGGAATCGGGACGGAGCCCCTACTTCTCGCCCTCGCGCTGACGGTCGTGGCGGTCGTGGGCAAGCTCGTCGCGGGCCTGGGCGTCCGAGGCGGAGCGGCGGACAAGCTCACGGTCGGCATCGGTATGATCCCGCGTGGCGAGGTCGGCCTGATCTTCGCCAATGTCGGCGCTGGAATTCAGATCGAGGGTAAGCCGCTCATCCAGGGCGGCGTATACGCCGCCATCGTTCTCATGGTGATGGCCACGACGGTGGTGGCGCCTCCGTGGCTGGCCCAGCGCATCCGGCAAGTGACGCGCAAGCAACTCGATGTCCCTTGAGGCCGCGCTCGAGAACGCGAACGCATCGATTCGTGACCTAGTCGAATCGCTCGGCTCGGACGAACGCATCGACGTCGCATCGCTCCCGGCGGGTGCGCTCGATTGGGCCATCGCAGAGGCTGCCCGGGCCCAACCCGAAAAGCGCTTCATCCTCGTCACCGCGAGTCTGGAGGAGGCGTACCGGCATGAGTCGAACCTTCGCTTTCTCCTCGGAGACGAGAACGGGGACGTTCTGCTCTTCACCGCCGCCGACACGAGCCCCCTGTTGGACGTGGTGCCGGACCGGCGGGCCGAGATGCAGCGCATGGCCGTGCTGGCACAGCTCGCCGAACAGCAGCCCTGGCGCGCGCTCATCGTGCCTGCGTCCGCGTTTCTTCGCCGTGTTCCTCCCATGGAACATGTTCGGTCGGGGCTGCTTTCGCTCGAGATCGCACAGCAAATCGAGCGTGACGACTTGGTGCGACGGCTAATGGAGCTCGGTTATCTCCGCGTACCGTTGGTGGAGGATCGCGGAACGTTTTCGGCGCGTGGGTCGTTGGTCGATGTGTACGGACCCGACGCGGCGCTGCCCTTCCGAATCGAGCTCGACGATGACCTGGTCGCGAGGATCCGCCGCTTCAATCCGGATGATCAAAAGACCGCCGACGAAACCGACGCGGTTCTGCTCGCATCCGCGCGCGAGGTCCCCGACACGCCGGCGGCCATTGCCCGAGCGAAGACCGTCGTGCGTGAGCTCTGCGACGAGATGAACATGCCGACCTTGCAGGCAAGGGAGCTCATCTCCGAGCTCGACCGGGGCTCCGGCGCATTGATCTCGAACGCGCTGCTACCCGCCTACTTCGAGGGCCTCGACACGCTTTTCGATTACATCCCGCAAGAGGCGCGCCTGGTGTTGGCAGACCCGCTGGCTATCGCCGAGTCGGTGCGCGACGAGCAGCACCACGCCACCGACGAACACGCCGCGCGGCGGGATCGGCCCACCTTCGAACTGTCGGCGTATTACATGGCCGAGGACGAGCTCGCCGAACGTTTGCAAGCATATCCACTCTTCGTAGCGCATCGATTGGCGGTTCACGGTGCGGCCGGCAAAGATGAGGGCCCCATCGTTGCGGCGCTTGCACCACCCGAGGACGAACTGCTCCGCGTGGGCGCGTCCGACCAGCAGGCGCTCATCTCCGAGCTTCGGGCGCACAAAGCACACGGGGACCGGGGTCTGCAACCGCTTGCCGACCAGCTCCACGAATGGACGGAGCAAGGCGTGCGAGTCTCACTGGTCGGCAGGACACAGCATCAAGCGGATCGTCTGGTCGACCTGCTCCGGAGCTACGGGGTAGCGACGCGGGTCTTGGACGACATCCGTTTGGGCGAGCTCCGCGACGGATTCGTCTTGTGGAGCGAAGGCATCGCGTACGTCACTGAGGAAGAGATCTTTGGCTCACGCGTTCGCCAACGCCGCGTCAAGCGCCAAACGCGCCGGCAGCAGCAGCGCTTCCTCGAGGACCTGCGCGAGCTGAGCCCCGGTGACTACGTCGTCCACGTCGACCACGGCGTGGGCAAGTATCTCGGCTTGAGGCACAAGTCGCTGAGCCTCACCGCGATGGACCGGCTTCATGGCCGTACGGCTCAAACCGTCGAGGTCATGGTCATCGAGTACGCGGGCGGCGACAAGCTGTTCCTCCCGGTGACGCGCCTCGGGATCATCCAGAAGTTCAAGGGCGGCGAGGGGCATCAACCCAGGCTCGACCGGCTCGGCGGTTCAACGTTTGCAACGAAGAAGGGGCGCGTCCGAAAAGCGGTTCAGCAGATGGCCGAGGAGCTTCTCAAGCTCTACGCGGAGCGGACGGCAGCCCGCCGCGAGCCAATCGAAGCTGCGGGATCTGCGTATTCGGAGTTCGAGGCAACGTTCCCGTTCGAGGAAACGCGCGACCAGGAGAAAGCGATCGACGACGTGATGGCAGACCTCGAAGAACCGCAGCCTACCGACCGTCTGGTATGTGGAGACGTGGGATTCGGAAAGACCGAAGTCGCCCTTCGCGCTGCCTTCCGAGTCGCGATGAGCGGAAGACAGGTCGGCGTCTTGTGTCCAACCACGGTGCTGGCGCAGCAGCACTACCGCACGTTCTCTTCACGCTTGGGCGACTACCCGCTCCGCGTCGAAGTCCTGTCCCGATTTGTCCCTCGCACCAAGCAAATCGAGGTTCTGAACGCTTTGAAAGATGGGACAGTCGATGTAGTCATCGGCACGCATCGGCTTCTTTCGAAGGATGTGCACTTCGCGAAGCTCGGGCTCCTCGTGGTCGACGAAGAGCAGCGCTTTGGGGTCACCCACAAGGAACGCATCAAGAAGCTCCGCACCAACGTCGATGTGGTGACGCTCAGCGCGACGCCGATTCCGCGCACCCTGCAGCTCGCGGTGGGAGGCATGCGGAAGCTTTCGTTGATCACGACGGCGCCTCAGGACCGGCGCGCCGTGCGGACGTTCGTGTGCCGCTGGGACGAGCATCTGATCAAAGAGGCGATTGAGCGGGAGCTGAGCCGCGGAGGGCAAGTATTCTTCGTCTATAACCGGATTGAAGGGCTATACGAGCGAGCCCAACGCCTACAAGATCTTCTTCCGAACGCGAGAATCGCGGTCGCGCACGGCCAGTTGAAGCCGGCGCTTCTCGACCAAACGATGACCGACTTCGTCGAGGGCGCCTACGACGTGCTGTGCTCGACGGCAATCGTCGAAAGCGGCCTCGACATTCCGCGAGCCAACACGATTTTGGTCGATCGAGCGGACGCCTTGGGGCTGGCCCAGCTCTATCAGCTGCGGGGACGTGTCGGGCGCTCGGACCAGCGCGCGTATTGTTACCTCATCACACCGCCACCCAGCCAGATGTCCGAGGAGTCCCGGGTCCGAATGGAAGCACTCGAGCGTTTCTCCGGCCTAGGGGCCGGCTTCCGCGTCGCTACGCTCGACATGGAGCTTCGAGGTGCCGGCAACCTCCTCGGATCGGAACAAAGCGGCAATGCTTCGCTCGTCGGGTTCGACATGTTCGTCCAGATGCTCAACGAGGCGGTTTCGGAGCTCAA
The DNA here is from genome assembly GCA_041821485.1 of Deltaproteobacteria bacterium. GTDB lineage: Bacteria > Myxococcota_A > Polyangia > Polyangiales > Houyiibacteriaceae > SG8-38. The sequence continues at coordinate 7,127 of JBGUEF010000009.1, read as the reverse complement.
GGGCGAGCACGTCCAGCAGGAAGTCGACCCCGAGCTCTCGATCGAGCTCGAGCACTATCTGCCCGAGGAATACATCGATGACATCGGGCTGCGGCTCTCGCTGTACCGTCGCTTCGCTACGGCTGTGGACGAACAGGCAGTGGATGACCTCGCGACGGAGATGGAAGAGCGTTTCGGCGCGCCTCCGGCTCCAGCCCGCGATTTCGTGCGCGTGATGTCGCTCAAACCCCCGCTCCGCGAGCTTCGTGCGCTCGGTTGCGAAGCTGAGCTCCAACGCGTGACCTTGCACCTTCGTGAAGACACTCCGCTCGACCCCGCGAGTCTGATGCCGCTCGTTGCTACGCCGGGCGCTGGATGGAGTCTTTCCCCTGACATGAAGCTGACTCGGCGCTATCGAGACGAGGAATCCGGCGACGCGGTGGATCGTGTACGATCCCTGCTTCGAGAGCTCGAGCCGCTGCGCTCGAAAGGGGAGCAGCCCCAAAAGGACGGTTCGAACGATGTCACTCCCTGATGAGCTCCAACGCATATTTGACGCGGACCGTGTATTGCTGAAAGCCGAGTCCGCGCTGCTTCGCAAGAAGGGCTCCGAAGAGCTCATCACTCTTCTCGAACAGGAGACCGAGGGCGCGCTTCAAATGGAAGATCGCAAGGAAGGCGCGATGCGCCTCGAACGCCTCGCCGATCTCTGCGCGCAGGTCCCTGGCCCGCGCATGACCGACGCCTTGATCGCCATCTTGGACGACGGCGAGCCGCGCGTCCGAGTCGCTGCCGGCGAAGCTCTGCGAGACCTGGGGTACGAACGCTACGCCGAGGTGGCGCGCGGCATCGAGCGAGCCCTCGACCGAAACGCCGACGGGATCGCGATGTCCGAGCTCCCATGGGTACTCGCAGAAATCGCCGAGCCGAGCGCCCTCCCATTGATTCGCCGATTTCTCGATCACCCAAGCGCTGAGGTGGTGGCCGCCGCCATCGAAGCCCTGGCGCAACTGCAGGACCCGGAGGCCCTCGCGGATCTCGAACGCTTCGTGGGCGATGAGCGAATCGTGACTATCGAAGACTTCGAAGACGAAACCAAGACGACCCTCGGGGAGCTCGCGGAGGATGCACTCGAGATACTAGGCGTGCGGCAGCGCAGCAAAGACTAGGGGCTCTCGCGGGTCCAGAGGGCCCTCCGTTTCGCCGCCTTTGCGCGGACGCGATCTCGCGCGAAGAGAGTGAGGTAGTCCTCCTTCACCGAATCGACCTCAACCTCGTCTGGGAGCTCGGCGCGCGCTGCTTCCATCGCGCGAACGAGCGATTGGAGCGGGCTCGACGCCTGCCCGAACGTCGACGGCTCGATCGTCGCGGAAACCTCAGTAATACGGTCAACCACGCTTTTGCTCAGATAGCCGCGCCTTCGCAGGTCATCGAAGCTAGCCACCAGCACCTCCGGGTTGAATGTGTGGGCAACGACCAAATCGGCGCCAACTCGCAGAACTGCCTGTGCGTCGAGTGCGCCGTCCTCGAGCAGGACCAGCGCAGGCTGGAAATAGTTGTAGAAGGGGCACACGCGCCGCCCGAAGTCGCTAAACCCCGCGGTCGAGGAAACGCGCTCGAGGTGGATGAAGATGCGCCGAACGGTGTCGCACCGAGGAACCCGAGCGGCGATGCGGACGATCTCCGGGATATCCTCGGGATAAACCTCCGCAGCTTCTGCGACTTTCATCAGAAGTTCCTGACTTACGCGCCCTGCCGCGATGTCGGCGTAGAGCGAATAGATGAACGCGTCACCCTCCGCATCGTCGCCGAAGAGGATCTCATCGGTCTCGGGTGATACGTTGGTCCGCGAGCGGAGCAACGCGGTCAGCTTGTAGCTGAGCTGGTCCCGCAGGAACCGAAACTTGCCGCGGACCAGGTTTCGCAAACTGGGCTTGAGCGTGAAGCCATCCCACCGAATCCCGTCCAGCCTGAGCTTGGCTTCGAGGACGCTCCGCATCTGCTCGGGGCTCCCCGACAAGATGAATATCGCCGCAGGGTCGGTCGCGCGGATCTCTCTCAGTAGAGCGCCTGCGCCCGGATATGCGCGCTTGCGGGATGCCGGCTCGAAGGCGGTGCGCACCAGGTCGCGGAGGGTGTCGAACTCCGTCCGGAGGTACGTCTTATCGAGGTCCCACCGATAGACGACCTGGTCCCTACGCTCGCTCAAATCCGGTGCCACCGACAGACCATAGCAGCCCGCGCGCCGGAGATGCAGACCCAGTCGAAGCTGATATGGTTCGCGAATGCCCCTGAGCGCCGTGGTCATCGATGAGCGCACGTTGCAGCGCGGCTCAGAAGCTCAGCACGTCGAGTGGGAAGCGAACATTCGCGAGCTCCTCTCGAAGGCCAAGAGCAGCGGCGAAGACGCGGCCACACTGCACGTAAGCGTCACCGAGCAGCGATTCGTCTTGGACTTTCGTACGGATGACGGGCGGGAGCTCGGCTCCATCGCCATCGCGCACGAGCTCTTGTCCGAGCACATCACCGAGTACATCGATATCGTTCGCCAAATCGCGGACGCGGACGGCGTCAATCAAATGGAGGCCCTGGACATGGCGAAGAAGGTCACGCACGACCGCGCCGGGCGAGTGCTCAAGCGAGAGCTCCGTGAGCTGGGTTTCGACCTCGAGGCATCGCGGCGCCTGTTCACGCTCTTGCTGTCGTTGCGGGTGGATACCACGAGGCTCGTCGGCATCCACGGTCATCGCCGGATCCGGTAGGTGCCAGTCCGGCGAGCTACCAGGGGCGGCAAGCCGATGTCAGCCTGCTTCGTGCTGTGCCGTGACCAATCGCGAGCATCTCGAGTGAACGGCTGTGCGGCTCGGCACCGCCGAAGAGCGGAAATACAGAGCTTTCGCCCTCTGGGCCACCGATTTGTGTCAGAGGGTCGACCTTTTTTCCCATTTGTTGAACACTGAATTGCACAGGGGGTCATGACAGCGTCGCTGAAAGAGTCGGTCGAGCCGCCGGCCGAGGATCTGCATCCTCGGGAAGGGAGCGTAACCTACTCCAAGCGCGATGAGGATTTCGTACGACTCCTCAACGCCGCAGGTCTCGCTTGCGAGCTCGACACGAAACAGCTCTCGGCGATCACGTCGAACATCGAAGAGTCGCGGGTCGACTCCCGCCGAATGGACATCCTCGGACTGTACTATCGCGGCAACGACGACGCTTCAGTCGCAGCCCGCCGTCGCGGCAGTGACCGATTCTTCATGCACAATGTCTACTTCTCCGTGAACGCGCATCAGCTCGTCGCTTCCTTGGCAAACCTCAATCCCGAGATCGCGCCTGTGAAACTTCAGCGAATCGGCACCGAAGACGGGCCGCTCGTCTTGCGCGCGGGCGAGCACTTCAGCGCCATCACTGACGAGGACGACGAAGATGCCGAGACGGGAACTGTGGCCGTACGGGCTTTGGTGCGCGCGCTCAACGCTCTGCTGGCCAAGGCCGAAGTGAGCGAGAGGCTCGTTCCGCTCGTACCGGACGACTCACGCGAGCTCTATGTCGGCGTGACCGAGGAAGGCGCGATGACGCTGCTGCAGGGCGGATGCACCGAGCTTTCGGCAGTGGCGGCGCTTCGCGAGTTCGCCAGCTGGTAACGACGGCGGCGCTCAGCCATACCCGTGGCCGAGATTTCGAGGTGAGCAAGAATGGCTGAATACGACTACGACCTCTTCGTCGTTGGCGCCGGATCCGGCGGGGTGAGGGCGGCGCGAGTGGCGAGCGAGCTCGGCGCGCGGGTGGCGATCGCCGAGATGGATCGCATGGGTGGCACCTGTGTCAATGTCGGGTGCATTCCGAAGAAGCTCTTCGTCTATGGATCCCACTTCTCGTACGATCTCCAGGACGCGCGGGGTTACGGATGGTCGACCGAATCCTCGTTCGATTGGGCCACGCTGCTCGCCAACAAGGACCGCGAGATCGCGCGCCTGAACCAGATCTACGAGGGCCTGCTCGAGGGCGCTGGGGCGGATCTCGTGAAGGGCGCGGCGCGGCTGGTGGACCCACATACCGTCGAGGTCTGCGGAACCCAGCACTCGGCCGAGAGGATTCTGATCGCAACTGGCGGTAGGGCCATCGTGCCGGACGTTCCCGGACGCGAACACGCCCTGACCTCCAATGCAGTGTTCTCACTCGAAGAATTGCCGGAACGCATGATGGTGGTCGGTGCCGGATACATCGCCCTCGAGCTGGGCTCGGTCCTCTGTGCCCTCGGAGTCGATGTCACCCTCGTTCATCGAGGCGAAGAGATCTTGCGCGGGTTCGACCGCGACCTCCGATGCCACCTCCACGACGAGCTCGAAGCCAAAGGCATGCGAATCCTGCTCGAAACACGCGTGGAGGAGATTCGGCAAACCAAGTCGGGATTCGAAGCTCAGCTGAGCAACGGCGAAGTTCTCGAAACCGACTTTCCCGTCTTTGCGATCGGACGGGAGCCCCGCATCGAAGGACTTGGACTCGAAGACTTCGGTGTCGAGCTTGGCCGCCGGGGAGGGATCGTCGTAGATGACGACTTCACGAGCTCAGTGCCCTCGATTCACGCGGTCGGCGACGTCACCGATCACATCCAGCTCACGCCCGTTGCCCTCGCCGAGGGTATGCATTTCGCGCATCATTTCTACGGCCAAGGCGAGCACCGCATCGACTACATGAGCATCCCGACCGCCGTGTTCTGCCAACCGGAGCTCGCGACGGTGGGTCTCACCGAAGCCGAGGCCTGGCACCGTTGCCAGGACGTCCGCGTCTACAAGTCGGTTTTCACCCCCTTGAAGCTCACGCTCAGCGAACGAAAAGAACACAGCATCGTGAAGTTGGTGGTGGACGCCTCGAACGACCGAGTGGTCGGCTGCCACATGGCTGGCCACGGAGCCGCGGAGATCATCCAAGGGCTCGCGGTGGCGATCAAAGCTGGAGCCACCAAAGCCCAGTTCGATGCGACCATTGGGGTTCACCCAACCTCGGCCGAGGAATTCGTGACACTACGATGATTCTACATTATTTAAGTCAAGAATGGTTGCTAGGCCGAGGATGTAAATCATCTGTATTTTAGCGCTCTTTGGGGCTAGAGTGGCCATCCAAGACTGGACGCGTTGCAAACCCGCACCAGACTTGTCAAGTTACTCTGGATCACCATGGAAGCCGTGCGCGTCGCCTCAGTGGATTCTGAGCTCGATCAACAAAATCGAGCCCTCGGAGCCTCGTCCCCCGAAAAGCTCATCGAATGGGCCTCGGAGCGGTTCGGCGACAAGCTGATCGCATCGACGAGTTTTGGCGCAACCTCGGCAGTGATGCTGCACCTCGTGCACAGGCTGGCTCCCCGCACGCCGATCGTCTGCGTCGATACGGGCTACCTCTTCGCTGAAACGTATCAGTTCGCCGAAGAGCTGATCAAACGCTTGGAGCTCGACGTTCGTTTCTATTCGCCACAGATGTCTCCCGCTCGTCAGGAAGCGCTGTACGGGAAGCTCTGGGAGCAAGGGGAGGAAGGCGTCGACCGCTACCTCCAGATCAACAAGGTCGAACCCATGCAAAGGGCGATTCGCGATCTCGACGCACAGGGTTGGATGGCTGGGTTGCGCTCTGAGCAGACCGAGCATCGCGCCGGGCTGCGCCGCATCGATCGGCAAGACGGCCGCCTCAAGATCCATCCGATTCTTCACTGGACCGTCGAACAGGTGAACTCCTACATGGAACGGTACGACCTCCCCTACCATCCCATGTTCGAGGAGGGGTACCGCTCGATTGGCGACCATCACTCTACGATTCCCACGACTGCCGATATGGATCCGCGCGACGGCCGTATCCTGGGCAAAACGCGGGAGTGCGGTCTGCATCTTCCCCTGACCGAAGAGCAGAACCAGAGCCTCAAGTCGAGCGGCTTGTAAGAAGCTGGCCCATCCCCCCGCTTTGCGTAACCTCGATCGGAGGTAGCAAGCAATGACTTTGCTTCGGCTCGTGCTCAGCGATCTGCATCTCGGGACGGGGACCCGGCGGGGACAGCTGAATCCGCTCGAGGATTTCATCCACGACGACCGACTCGTGGAGCTCCTCGGCTACTACGATCAGCTTGCCGGCACCGACGGGAGCATCGAGCTGATTCTGAACGGGGACATCTTCGATCTCCTGAAGGTGAAGATCGCGGGCGAGTGGCCGACTGAAGTGACCGAAGACGTCGCGATCGCCAAGCTGCAGCAGTGCCTGGAGGGGCATCCGAAGTTCGTGCTCGCGATCCGCGAGTTCCTACAAAAGCCGATGAACCGCGTGACCTACCTTCCCGGGAACCACGACCTCGAATTTTGGTTCTCTGGTGTACAGGAGTTCTTTCTTCGCTACGTGGCACCAGGCGAAGCCGCCGAGCGAGTGCACTTCGTGACCTCGTCCGACACCTACTACCTTCCCGAAGGTATCCAGATCCGACACGGTCATCAGTTCGAGCGCATTCACCGCGTGGACTACTCGCAGATGACGCGCACTCGGCGGGACGGAACCGAAGTGTTGGCACTGCCTTGGGGCAGCCTGTGGATTCTCGAGGTCATGAACCCACTCAAAGAGATACGAAGCCACATCGATCGCATCCAGCCACTGGGCCGATTCCTCTGGTCATCGGCGTTGTTGGATCCACGCTTCGTCTTCCAGTTCCTCTGGCGCTCGACGGTTTACTTCCTTCGCCACCGCGTCTTCACAATCCAAGCCTGGCGCGACCGCATCATGAATTTCCCGCGACTGGTTCGCGAAGAGGTCCTCGAAGTCACGAGCGGCGACTACGACGAACGGGCGATCCGCGCCCTCAACAAGATCCGCGGCGCCCACACCCTCATCGTCGGCCACAGCCACGGCCCGCGTTTCTTACAGCTCCCGAACGACCGCATCTTGGTGAACACCGGCACCTGGGTGAAGATGATCAACTTGGACTTGCAGTACCTCGGACAAGACAGTGGGTTGACGTATGCAGTGATCAGCTACGACGACAACGGGAAGCCGGAGACGACGCTGATGAGGTGGCAGGGAGCCCACGAAGCCTGCGAAGCAATTCCATACGCCGATTGACACTGGCACTGGCACTGACACTGGCACTGACACTGGCACTGACACTGGCACTGACACTG
>JBGUEF010000008.1:25478-28041 GCA_041821485.1 Deltaproteobacteria bacterium | reverse complement strand
GTCGCGTCGCCTTCCCGGAGGACCGCATCGATTCGGTCGCCTCTCAGCAGGACGTGACCCGGAAAGGCGGGACCACCTCGGCCATCGATGATGAGGCCCGATCGCAGAAGGGTCGTGTTCATCTGAGCTCCTGGGACCGTAGGGTACCACTTATGTGCGCGCCGCGTACCGAACGACGCAAGGGCGATCCGCGCGCGCGACGCCTCCGATCTGGCGTCGCAAAGGGCGTGGTTCGTCGAACTGTGCGGTGAGCTCGAAGCGCCGAAAAATCTCTCCCACCGAATGCCGAATCGCGGAGGTCGAGAAGCGGTGTGCCGGGCATGTGTGCTTGCCGTGGCCGTACGTGGTGACCAATTCTCGCGCGGGGAGATCTTTTTCGCGGAGAAACGTCGCGCCCCGGTAGTTCTTCTCGTTGAACTCGTCGAGCCCATCTGCCGCGGACTGGTTCGTGACCGACAGCATCGTCGCGATGAGCGCCCCTGGCTCGACTCGATAGGTGCGCTCTTCGTCGGCAATCTCGACTGAGGTCACCGTGCGGCGCAAGACGATCGAGCGCTGGCTCATTCGAATGGCCTCGTGACTAAATGCATCGAGAACACCGTCGCCTTCGGCGCGAATCTGATCGACGATTGTGGGGTGTCTGAGCGCGAAAATCAGTGTCCACGCCATCGCGGCAAAGAGGTTGGACTGAGATCCCATTTGAACGACGATGACGTCTCGGGCGATTCCGACCTCCCGCGCCGGGCTCGGAACACCATCCCACGATGCGCAGATGCGCGAGAATAGGTCGCTTCTGTTTGCATCGGCACGGTGGTCATGCTCGCGAAGAATGTCCGCAAAGATCGCTTCAATCGCATGCATCGCGCGCCGCTCCCGGCGCTTCCCCGTCGCGACCGCCAGCAAGGCCTTGCGCGGGTACACGAACGATTCGGAGCCATCGAGCTGTTCGAAGTGGACGGCCAGCGCCTCGAGTCGCTCCGCGGACACGCCGGCCATGCCGCCCCAGCTTGCAAGGCCCATTCGATGCGCGAGGCGCTTCGTGAACGCGAACAGCTCGATGGATCCGGATTCACCCAATGAAGAGAGCTCGACATCTACCGCTTCGCGAAGATGGTCGAGGTACACTTCCACATCGTCGCGCGCGAACAGATCGTGCGGGAGCGTGCGCCGGCCTTCGAACAACTCGATCGGAACTTTGTGACTCAACAAGGTGAGATCTGCGAGCGCTTTGCTCGCCTCCTCTTCTGGAAGGCGCCACAGATTTCTGACGCCTGCCGGGGAGAACACGCAAAACAATCGATAACCGAATGCGTCGACGAGGAAGGTATCGCCGAAACGCTCGCGGCAGTTGGAGAAGAACTCGGTGGGATCTCGGACCAGCGCACGCCCGGCTCCGACCCACGGAAAGCTCCCCGGGACGACCGGCGGCATCGGGTTGACCGCCGGGCGCTTGCGGGTGATCGCAGACAGTGCCCCGCGCGCGGCAGCTATCGTTGCTGAGATCGGACCTCGAGCGCCGATACCGTAGCCCTCCACCATGTTCACGACGTTCGGGAGATTGACCGCCAGCTTCAGATCTCCGTCCACGCGAATCTTGCCTGACATGAAGGCCCGCATCGGGTTCATTTCGCCGGTGGTGAGGGCAACCCAGTCGTCGGACGCTACGTGGATCGTTGCGTCTTCCGGCGGACTGTCGCCGGTGCTCACGAAGGCCGAGTGAGTGCCCTTCTTTAGATTGAGCGTCCAGGTCCCGCCGTCTTCTCCAGAGAGAACGAACTTGAAAACCGCATCGGGCTGCGTCGCGGCGACCGGATTGGCCCGGGCGGCCTCCTCAAACGCCACGAAGAACTCGCCCGGGGTAGTCATCGCGGCGCCCGTCGCTAGGCTCTCTGCCCGGCGTGCTTGGCCACGAGGTCTTCGGCGATCTGCTCAGGTACGGCGTCGTAGTGACTGAGCTCCATGGTATAGCTCCCGCGCCCCTTGGTCATGCTCTTGAGCGTGGGCTCGTAGTCCATCATGTCGGCCAGCGGAACCGACGCCTTCACGACGGCCGCGCCGCTGCTCATGACGTCGGTGGCGAACACCTTGCCGCGACGGCTCGAAAGATCGCCGGTGATGGCTCCTACGGAGTCGCCAGGCGTGGTCACCGCGATGTTGACGATGGGCTCGAGAATCTGAGGGCTGGCTTTGAGAAAGGCGTCTCTGAAGGCGAACTTGCCGGCGGTCCTGAAGGCGATCTCCTTGCTGTCGACCGCGTGTGTCTTGCCGTCGAAGACGGTCACGCGCACATCCTCGATGGGATATCCCGCGACGACCCCTTGCCGCATGATGTCGCGAACGCCTTTCTCGATGGCCGGCAAGAAGCCCTTGGGGATTACCCCTCCGACGATCTTGTCGACGAACTCGAAACCGGCACCTCGTTCGAGCGGCTCCACGCGAAGCTTGACTTCACCAAACTGTCCAGCCCCACCGCTCTGTTTCTTGTGCCGGTAGTGACCCTCCGCCTGGCCCATGATCGTTTCATGGTACGCGATCTTCGGCAGTTTGGTTTCGACGTCGACGC
>JBGUEF010000008.1:0-25470 GCA_041821485.1 Deltaproteobacteria bacterium | reverse complement strand
GTACCGCGGGGAGCCCAAAACGTGTGATATACGCGCCAAGTTGACGATCGAGAATCGACTGGGCTCCGCTACTGGGCTACGCCAGGTGGCAATGACCTCGCCTATCCCTACTCGCATCGCGCCCAGTGTCGCCCCTTCCGAGCTGACGACTCGTCAGGTTGCGCAGAAGTTCCGCAAGCTCGTCGATTCGGGTGCGAAGATTTGCCCTGCCGGCGAGGCCAGAGACAACCCGACCGGACTCTTGTCTTCGGGGTATACGCCGAAGTACCACCTGTCTCTTTTCGACACTCAGTTCTACCTGACGAACGTTCGTCAGAATCCCGCCTTGCGGTTCTTCGTGGCCTACGTCGTCCAGCTGCATCGAAGGACGGGCCGAACGGAGATCTTTCCGCGCATCTTCTACAAGGACCTGTCCTTGGTTTGGCGCGCGGCTTCTCACGTGATTGCGACGGATGGCGATTTCTGGATTGGCAAAGGAGACGTCAGGGTCCTCGCCCGCGGTGGGTTCGAGGTTACCGAGTGTGTGGAATCGACGACTGATCTGCCGTTCGAAATGCAGACCGCACTGGAAACGCTCAATCGTCGGACTCGACACGCCCTGACCGACGAGGAAGCGCTCTACCTTCTGCTACGAAGCGCGCCAAGCTCGCGCACTGCGCCGTATCGGGATTTCACCGAGCCACGGCGCCGAGCTGCAGCGGACCGACGGAATCTGATCAACGGCGGCCGGAGCATCGCTCGATTCACGCGCAAGAACGACCCTACTTCACTCCGAATCTTGGCTGGCTTTGAGCCGGACTTCGCAAAGGGCATCGTCGAGGTCAGCGAGCTACGGAGCGCGATGTACGGCGGAAAGCTCCAGCGCTTCCGAATTCTCTCGCGCAATCGCAAGGTGCAGTACCTGTTCACGGCAGGCGCGAGGCACGTGTGGATCATTCCTCCACAGGCGACGACGACGGAGCTATCGAGCTTCGGGGTTCGCACCATCGATGTCGTCGCGGATGAAGACCTTTTCGTGCCCGGCTTCGAGTATCACTACTTCGACGAAGACGCGGACGAATCGGAGCACTTCAGCCAAATCCCGGAAGGTTTCGCCGGAGAGCTCAGCGAGCACGACAACGATCGGGCCGATGCATCCGCCTGGCTCGACCCGATTCCGGTGATTCGCGCGTTCAGGCGTCAGGTGCTTCGGCGCGTCTGACGTCCGCGGTCCTCGTCAGGAGAAGATCGCGAGCGCGACGGCGACCTGTGCACCGAAGCCGGCAAGGAACGCCATCGTTCGAATGCCCGTGAGACCGAATGCTCCGGCGGGGAAGTGAACGAGTCGTGCCCAGAAGTACACCTGCGATGCAACCAAGATACCGTGCTCGTCGCCCTTCCCCATCGCGAAAGCCACGAGGACCAGGGTCGCGAAGACCGCGAGGTTCTCGACGCCATTGTAGTGCGCCCGCTTTGCACGTCGCGCCCACAAAGCCTGCTTCGCCTCATCCTCGGGATCGACCGGTTTCATCGCCCCAAGCACCCCCAACGCGACCATTCGCTCGAGAACGTACGGAACCCAAAACAATGCCGTCATCAGGGCTGCGGCCGCTAGCCATTCGAGTGCGCTCATCAGATCCTCCTCTTCGAAACGCAGGACGCGTTCAGAGCCCGTACTGTCGCATACCTAAGCTCGTTACGTCCGGAGCCGGGAGCTCCGGCTGTGCTGGCGCCTCCGAGCTTGGTATAAGAGCCGGAAATGACCGCAGGAATCCCCGACGAGAAGAAGGCAAAGCGCGGCCAGGCAGCTGCGCCGAGGTCCGGAGCGTCGAACGCATGCCTACGCGTCGGCGATGAACGGGACGAGCTTTGCGACGTGGTCGACGAGCTCTACCGAATCCAGCTCATCACGGCGACCGGAGGCAACGTCAGCGTGCGCGTCCCCGGAGAGGAAGCCATCTGGATCACGCCAAGCGCCATGTTCAAAGGCGGCCTCGATCCGGAAATCATGGTCAAGGTAGGCACGGACGGAAGGAAGATCAGCGAGGGAGGTGCCCCGTCGAGCGAGAGCGTCGTGCACCTCGCGATCTACCGGGCACGACCGAGCGCGAATGCCGTCATCCATTGCCACGCCCCGAACGCGACGATCCTGGCGAACACCGACCTTCCCTTCCTGCCCATCTCGACGGAGGCTGCCTTCGTCGGCGAGGTTCCGCGCCTGCCCTTCATCATGCCGGGCACGACCGAGTTGGCGGAAGCAGTGGGCAAGGCTGCAGAGGATTCCCACGCGGTGCTGCTCAAGAACCACGGCCTGTTGGTCGCGGGGCCGAGCCTACGCAAGGCTGCGGACATGACCGAGGTGGTCGAGCGTACCGCGGAGATCATCCTAGGTTGCTACGCGGTCGGGAAGGAGCCCCCGGTGCTGCCCGACGATGTCGTCGCGCAACTCCGAGAGATGGGCGAGATGATGGCCTGATCGTTTCGCCGGCTGCGGAGGCCGCTAGCAACCGTTGTCAGCCTTCGGCGACCTTGACCAGCAACTTGCCGAGGTTCTCTCCGGTGAACAGCATGTTGACCGAGCGCCAGGCTTCATCGAGGCCATCGACGAGGGTTTCGTAGTTCTTCAGCGTGCCGTCTTCCATGTAGCGCGCTAGCTCGGCCGAGATCTCAGCGTGCTTGCCCCAGTGGTCCATGCCGTTGAAGCCCTCCATCCGGCCCCGCACGGTGATGAGGTTGAGGTAGTTGGAGGGACCGGGGGGTTTCTTCTCGGCGTTGTACACCGAGATCGCGCCGCACAGGGCGATACGCGCGCCCGTGTTCAACCGCCCGAGCACCTCGTTGAGGATCCAGCCACCGACATTGTCGAAATAGATGTCGATCCGTTTCGGGCAAGCTTCCTTGAGCGCTTCGCGAAACCCTTCGTTCTTGTAGTTGATGCAGGCATCGAAGCCGAGGTTCTCGACGACGTGGCGGCACTTTTCGTCGCTGCCCGCAATTCCCACCACGCGGCAACCTTTGATTCTGGCAAGCTGACCTGCCACGGAACCGGTTGCACCCGCGGCTGCCGAAACGACCACGGTTTCGCCTTCCCTGGGCCGCCCCACGTAGACGAGGCCCGCATAGGCGGCGACCCCTGTGGAGCCGAGAATTCCGAGTGTGTGACGCGGATTCATCGAACCGGGAAACACGGTGGCGAACGAGTCGTCGCGGAGCATCGAGTACTCCTGCCAACCGACGAGTTGCGTCACCAGGTCGCCGACTCTGAATCGGTCGCTCTTCGAGTCGACCACACGGCCCACCCCTGCCGCGCGAACGACCTCGCCTATCTCAACGGGCGGCAGGTAGCTCTTCGCGGTCGAGAGCCAGGTGCGAATCGTAGGATCGATTCCTATGTAGAGCGTCTTGAGGAGTGCCTCGCCCTCTTGGAGCTCGGGGATCGCTTGCTCGTTGGCGGTGAAATCATCCCGGTTCGCAAGCCCCACGGGACGCTTCGCCAGAAGAATGCGTCGGTTCATGGTCATGGTTGAATGCGGAACCGTAGCAAGAGCCTAGCTCGAGCACGAGTGACTTCGAACGTGAGGCTCAACCTGGGTCGGGTTGCGTCGGGGTCGGGTGCGCGCTGAAGGGGTTAGGCTGACGCATTCTCCACATGAGAAGCAGGGGGACGAGCGTGAAGGGAATGTTGACGAGGAACACGGCGAGGAGGTTGGCCTCCGCCCGGTTGGCCTGGTCGAGAAACTCATAGCCGAAATAGACGGCCGTCGAATAGACGATTGCAGCGCCATAGAGAAGAGCCGGAATCCGAATCCAGTTTTGCTCCCGAACCAGGGCATAGATGAGCACCAGGTAGAACGGGCCGAACAGGTAAGCGTCGATTGTGCACATGATGCGCAGCCACAGCGGCGTATCGAGAAAGATCGGGTCGAACGAGCTCGCGTACCAGTACCAGGTGCGTCCGAAGACGTCGGTCGTCGTCGACAGATCGAGGCCAAACACGATGAACTGCTCGAAGACGAGCGACGAAACGGCAAACAAGCAAAACCAGAACACCAGAAAGGCGTCCATCGGTCGATCCCGGAGGGGCATGATGGCGAGCATGGTCGCACCCCCGGGGCCCGGACACCGCGAAATCGTGGGCCCGGGTCCCGCATTTCTTGCGCGTCCGGCGATGTCCCCGCATCTCTTGCGGCCCGGCGCGACACCCGCTCGGCGGATCGCTTGCCCGTTCGCCTGCAGATAGGCCGCTTAACGAGGGGTTTTGGTCGATGCGAAAGCGGACTCGGGGGCTGGCACGAAGCTCGCATGCATTGGGCGGCGGAGGTGCACCATGGGCCACATGAGTCAACTCAAGCAGGAGTATCGAGGACTGATGGAGCGCCTCGACCACCACGCCGTCGCCATGCCGAGGCCCGAGGACGAGCGCGCACTGCAAGGCTGGCGCGAGCTGCTCGAGGTGATGTACAGCCCCGAGGAGGCCGCGCTGGCGTCCCGGATGCCCATGATGCCTACGCCGCTGAGCCGGCTGGCCCGTCGCCTCGACATGCCCGAGGAGGAGTTGAAGGCGAAGCTCGAACCGCTCTGCGACAAGGGCCTGGTCATGGACCTCGTCAGCCGGAGTACCGGCGAGGCCAAGTACCTGCTGGCCCCGCCCGTGGTCGGCTTCTTCGAGTTCTCGATGATGCGGGCGCACGACATGTTCGACAAGCTGTCCGTCGCAAAGGCCATGGACGCTTACATGCACGGCGACGATACCTTCGCCCGCGAGGTCTTCGGCAACGACACGGTAGTCGGGCGGGCCATGGTGCACGAAGATGTGATGGCCGCCGACATTCCGGAGGTGCTCGACTGGGAGCGTACGACCAGCCTGCTCCGGGAGGCCGAGCAGATCGCTGTCTCTCACTGCTACTGCCGCCACAAAGCCGAGCACCTGGGGGAGGCATGCGAAGTGCCCCAGGAGATCTGCCTGTCGCTCAATGGCGGGGCGGAGTTCGTCATCCGGCGTGGCTTTGGCCGCGAGATCGATAAGGAACAGGCCCTGTCCATCGTGACGGAGGCCCGGAAGCTCGGCCTGGTCCAGATCGCGGACAATGTGCAGAACGAACCAGCCTACGTTTGCAACTGCTGCGCCTGTTGCTGTGGACAGCTCTCCGCGATCAACGACTTCGGCCTCAAGGCGGTCAACCCAAGTGGTTTCGAGCCCCACCACAACCCCGACGTCTGCAAGGGCTGCTCGCGCTGCTCCAGGGCCTGCCCGATCGGAGCCATCGCCATGACTCCCGCGCGCACCGGAGGAAAGCGCAAGAACGAGCTTCGGCCGGACTTCGATTCCGAGCTCTGTATCGGCTGTGGCGTATGCGCCACGACCTGTCCCCAAGGGGGTATCCGCATGGAGCGCCGGACACAGCCCAGCCATGTGCCCGAAAACACCATCGAACGCGTCGTGCGCCAGATGCTCGAACGCGGCCGCCTGGCCGATCTGCTCTTCGACGAGAGCGAAAGCCGTGGCGCGGCGTTCCTCAACCACGCTGTGAAGGCGCTCACGAAGCTGCCTCCGGCGGAGCGGGCCCTAGCGTCCGAGCAAGTGAAATCGCGGTTCGTCAGCTTCGCGCTGAAGAACGCGCCCGCCATCGATGCCTAGGCGCTCATGCGCGGCAACTTCGTGTATCCTCGCAGGTCTCCCACCCAATGAGCAGTGAGGCCAGCTATGAAATACGACGCACCGAAACTCGATAGCCGCTATCAGAACTTCATCGGCGGAGAGTGGACAGAACCGCGAAGCGGGAAGTACTTCGAGAATCCCAGCCCGGTCAACGGCCGGACCTTCTGCGAAGTGCCTCGCTCCGGAGCCGAGGACATCGAGCTCGCCCTCGATGCCGCGCACAAAGCCGCACCGGCATGGGGACGCACCGCGGCGGCCGAGAGGGCGAATATCCTCAACCGGATCGCCGACCGCATGGAGGAGAACCTCGAGAAGCTTGCGGTCATCGAGACCTGGGACAACGGGAAACCCGTCCGCGAGAGCTTGGCGGCCGACCTTCCGCTAGCCGTTGATCATTTTCGCTACTTTGCGGGCTGCATTCGAGCCCAGGAGGGTTCCGTCGCCGAGCTCGATCACGACACGGTGGCCTATCACTTCCCGGAGCCCCTGGGCGTCGTGGGTCAGATCATTCCCTGGAACTTCCCGATCCTGATGGCGGCTTGGAAGGTCGCACCGGCCCTCGCTGCGGGTAACGCAGTCGTTCTCAAGCCGGCGGAGCAGACGCCTGTGGGCATCCTCGAGCTGATGAAGCTCGTCGGAGATCTTCTGCCCGCGGGCGTCCTCAACGTCGTCAATGGGTTCGGTGTCGAAGCCGGCAAGCCGCTAGCGTCGAGCCCAAAGGTTTCCAAGGTGGCCTTCACGGGGGAGACCACGACCGGGCGATTGATCATGCAATACGCCTCCGAGAACCTGGTGCCGGTGAGCCTCGAGTTAGGCGGAAAATCCCCGAACGTCTTCTTCAAAGACGTCCTCGATAAGGACGATGATTTCCGCCAGAAGGTAATGGAGGGCTTCGCGATGTTCGCCCTCAATCAGGGCGAGGTCTGCACCTGTCCCTCCCGTGCGCTGGTCGCCAAGGAGATTTACGGGACCTTCCTCGAGGAGGCCGTCGAGCGTGTGAAGAGGATCAAGTTGGGCAACCCGCTCGATACCGAGACCATGATTGGAGCCCAGGCCTCGACCGACCAGCTCGAGAAAATCATGGCCTACATCGACATTGGCAAACAGGAAGGCGCCGAGGTCCTGACGGGCGGCAAGCGTGCCGAGATCGGCGGCGAAGCAGAGGGAGGCTATTACGTCGAGCCCACCATCTTGGCCGGCCACAACAAGATGCGCGTGTTCCAGGAGGAGATCTTCGGGCCCGTCGTGTCGGTGACTTCCTTCGAGGGCTTCGACGACGCGATCGAGATCGCGAACGACACGCTCTACGGATTGGGAGCTGGGGTCTGGTCTCGCGACACGAACACCGCGTATCGAGCCGGTCGCGCCATTCAGGCAGGGCGAGTCTGGACGAACTGCTACCACCTCTATCCTGCTCACGCCGCGTTCGGAGGTTACAAGCAGTCGGGTATTGGCCGCGAGAACCACAAGATGATGCTCTCGCAGTATCAGCAGACCAAGAACTTGCTGGTGAGCTACGACCCGAACCCGATGGGCTTCTTCTAGTTCTGCGTCGGAGTCGCCGTGACCATCGAGCGCGTCAAAGTCACCGAGGCCGCCGTGGAGCTGATTCGAAAGCTCCGCGCGGCCCACGGGCCTCTCTTGTTTCACCAGTCGGGCGGCTGCTGTGATGGAAGCTCTCCGATGTGTTTCCCCGCGGGCGAGTTTCGGATCGGGCAGAACGACGTGCGACTCGGTGAGGTCGAAGGCGCGCCGGTTTACATCGGAGGCCAGCAGTTCGAGCTATGGAAGCATACCCAGCTCGTCATCGATGCAGTCCCAGGGCGCGGGGCGGGCTTTTCCCTCGAAGCCCCTGAGGGCTACCGATTTCTCACTCGCTCGCGGGTCTTCACCGACGAAGAAGTCGCCGAGCTCGCACTTGCAGGTCCCGTAACTCGCGGCCCTAGAATGGCTCCATAACCAGCATTGCCGGGTGCCAGCGAGGCTCGTTTGGTCGGCCTGAGGGGCTTTTTGAGGTAACTACCCCCCCCGGACTGCTCGTGGTAGACCTGGCGAGCCCGAAAGAAGGAACCTATGAGCGGCCCCCGTCCTGTCCGTCTCCCGGAGCACATTGTCGAAATCGTCAGCGACGCCGGCGAAGGTGCTCAAAAAGCAGCCATTGCCTTTGCCCAGCTCTGCGCCAAAGCAGGAAACGGCCTTTGGACGGTGGAGATCATTCCCTCCGAGATCCGGCCTCCGCCGCATACGGTCGGAAGCGCGAGCGGTAACCGCATTCGCCTTGCTGAGCGCAGCCAGGTCACGAATGCCGGCAACCTCGCGGACGTGGTGCTGGCCTTCAACGAGATGGCCCTGCTCTCGCGGCTCGAAGCTGGAAGTCTCGCTGACGACGTACTCGTGCTGATCGACGATCAGTGGGCCACTCACGATAACGAGCAGTATCAGCGCTCCTACCGCGAGGTGATCGACACGTTCCGGGCGCGGGGAGCGACCATCGTCGAGATCCCGATGCAGGAGCAAACGCTCCGCCACGTCGAGGATGCAGAGCAGGGCAAGAACATGTTTGCGGTGGGCCTTTTGTGCGCCCTCTACAACAAAGACCTGAAGCTGCTTCAGAATGTGATTCGCGGCATCTTCGAAAAGAAAACCCGCGAGGTGATCGAGACGGCCGTGAAGCTCGCAGCAGCCGGTTATGAGTATGGAAGCGCACACTTGGAACAGCGCTTCGAAATCCAGGCTGTCCCGACAGATGTCCCGAAAGTGGCGATGAACGGGAACACGGCACTCGCGCTCGGTGCCGTCTCGGCCGGATTCGAGATGTGTTCCATGTATCCGATCACCCCGGCGACCTCCGCATCGCACGAATTGTCGTCAATCTTCGAAGATTTCGGTGGTTTCGTCCATCAGGCCGAGGACGAGATCGCCGCAATCGGCGTGGCGCTCGGGGCCTCCTACGCCGGAAAAACCGCGCTGACCATCACCTCCGGGCCGGGCATGGCCTTGAAGACCGAGTTCCAGGGCTTGGCCGTGATGACCGAGACGCCGCTGGTCATCGTGGATGTTCAGAGAGGCGGACCCAGCACCGGGTTGCCAACTAAGATCGAGCAAGCGGATCTGCTTCATGCGCTCTATGGCGCCCCAGGGGACGCACCTAAGGTGGTGATCGCGCCGAGCACGATCGAAGAGTGTTATTATATTCTTTCGGTCGCGCGGAAGATCGCGGAGGAATTCCGCATGCTGGTCATCGTCCTTTCCGACGCGAACCTCGCGACCGGTCAGCAGCTGTTCGACCGTCCCGATGTTTCCCAGACGCCACGGCGGCCTCCCCTCGACCTCAGCCCGGTGCCGCTCGGAGCCCTCCCTTACGATTGGGATCCAACGACCGGCCTTTCGCGGCGCCTCATCCCCGGGCAGCCGGGCGGAATGGGGGTCACGACCTCGCTCAATCACGACCGCAATGGAAAGGCCTGCTACGACGCCGAGCGCAACCAGCGCGGCCATGACATGCGCAGCCGGAAACTCGCCGCGTTGCAGCAAACCCTGCAACCACCGAGCGTGCATGGAGCGCCCGAGGGTGACCTCCTCCTCGTGGGCTGGGGCAGCACGCGCGGAGCGATCGAGGAAGCCGTCGACATGGCGCG
Organism: Deltaproteobacteria bacterium; assembly: GCA_041821485.1. Lineage (GTDB taxonomy): Bacteria > Myxococcota_A > Polyangia > Polyangiales > Houyiibacteriaceae > SG8-38. The sequence goes on along the minus strand of JBGUEF010000008.1, from coordinate 16,194 downwards.
CGCCGAAGGCCTCGCGGTTTCCTCCGTCCACATTCAGTTTCTGAGTCCCCTGCCGCCTGGACTCCACGACATCTTCGCAGGCTTTCGCAAGATCATCACCGCCGAGCTCAACTACAGCGATGATTGGGAGGATCCGTTGATTACAAAGGAAAACCGACGGTACGGCCAGTTGGCGTGGATCCTCCGAGCCGCCACCCTGTTGGATATCGACTGCTATGCCAAGGTCCCTGGCCGGCCCTACATGCCGGTGGAGATCTTCGACGAAATCCAACGCGTCCTCGGCGATCAACCGGGAATCGAAACCCTCGGTGAAACCCTTCGCGCACTCAAGGGAGCAATTTGACGATGTCTGTGCTTGCGGAACTATGCGTCATCGAGAGCAGCGGGGTCGAAGCTCACTCCCTCGGCGACTACGAATCTGAAAAGCCCCGCTGGTGCAAGGGGTGCGGCGACCATGGGGTGTTGGCCGCGCTCCAGCGTGTGCTGCGCAAAAACAATCTCGAACCAGAGGACGTTGTCTCGGTGTCCGGCATCGGATGCTCGAGCCGTCTCCCCCACTATCTCAATACCTACGGTTTTCACGGCATCCATGGCCGGGCATTGCCGATCGCCACGGGCGTGCGCCTCTCGCGCCCCGAGCTTCCCGTCATCGTGGTCATGGGCGACGGCGACTGTTTCAGTATCGGTGGCAATCATTGGCTGCATGCGATCCGTTACAACATCAACGCGGTCGTGCTGGTGCTCGACAACGAGGTGTATGCGCTCACCAAAATGCAAGTCTCGCCGACCACACCGGACGGATGGAAAACGAACACCACCCCCCACGGCACCTACCTTCAACCCATGAACCCTCTCAGCGTGGTGATGGGGATGACGAACGTTTCCTTCGTCGCCCAAACCGCCACCTGGCTGCCCGCTCATCTCGACGAGACTATCGAGAAGGCCTGGGACCATCATGGACTTTCTTTCGTGCGTATCCTGCAGCGGTGCCCGGTGTTCATGCCAAGTGCCTTTGGCGAGGGCGGGTTGAAGTTCCCGGTTGTGTTCCTCGAGCATGAAGACGGCATCCCCATTCACCCCTCGCTACTCGCTCGCGGCCCCGCCCAGGCGCACAACCATCGCGACATCAACGAGGCGCAGCGCGCCGCGGTGAGTGTCGACCCTGCCCCCATGGGTCTCGTCTATCGCAATCCCGATATCCCTGCCTATGAAGAGATCCGGTGGAGCCGCCGGGATCGGCCTGATCATGAGACCTTCGTTCAGCGGCTCGATACCGCGATGGAGCGCTACACCGTCCGCTAATCCCTGTGTCCGTCATGAAAGAGCAGATCCTCCAACACGTCGAAGATGTCTGGCATCACCACTGCGTGGCCCTCGGCGATGCTCTTGCCGAGGCTATCTCCGGGCTCGAAAACCTCGTTCGTCTCGACGAGTACCATCGTCATGGTCACGATCCCGATCACCTCGAGCGCTCGCTCGGGCGCTTTGCCGCGACAAACCTCGACATCGGTTCCTTGTCCCGCGTCCTCGGCGAAGGTACGCCCTCACGAGCGATGGCGCCGGAACGGCTCAAACGTGTGCAGGAGCTCATCCCAACGCTCGGCGAAATGAAGGAGGAGTGCTCGAACAGCGCTCTCGATTCTGCCTCCGCTGCGATTGAGACCGAGGAGAGCAAAATCCGGCAGCTCGCCGAGGAACACCTCAATCGGGTCGCTCGAGTCTTCCGCACCCTGCGCATTGCCCAATTGGAGATCCGCTCCAAGTACGAATCCAAAACCCATGATGCCGTCTTCGCCGACTTCAACTGGCGGCAGCTCAGCCCCGGTGAGCTTCGGCTGTGTCCGCCCTTTCTCGTGATGGCACGTCTAGATGGCGACAGTGGCGCGCACCTGCGTAAGATGATGTCGCTGCTCGAAACCGGCATGCCGATCAAGGTCGTTGCGCTCCGCTCGAGCTTGCGCGAGGTCTACACCGCGACCTCCGACACCGGCGTGCCGTCCACGATGACCATTGAAACGCTGCCGCTCGCGATGCGTGGTGTCTACTTCCTCCAGACACATGCGGCCGTGCCTGGTTTTCAAGAACAGTTGTTCGAGGCCCTGACGGCCCCGCGGCCTGGCGTGATCTCGGTGCTCTACCAACGTGATGACGAGACCAAGGATGCCTTTCGAGGTCGCACCGAACGCGCCGTTCGCGCGCGGGCGTTTCCGATCTGCGTTTACAATCCGGATCAGTCCGACCGTTTCGTCATGTGTTTTGATCTCTCCGCGAATCCATCGCCGGATATGCTCTGGACCAAGGAAACGCTCTCCGGCCAGGAGCCGCAAGGGCAAGCCATCGAAGTCGAAGAGCCCTTCACCTTTGCCCACTTCGCCGCATCCGAGGCGGAGTTCGCTGCGGACCTCACCGACCCTCCCGCAATGGCCGACAATCTGATCCCGATAGACGATTACCTGTATTTCTCGCGACGTCAGCGGGTCGGGAAACTTCCTTTCATCTCGCTCGTCGGAAAAGATGGGAGCATCGTTCGCAAAGTCGTTTCACCAGCGATTGCCCTGCAGTGCTCCGAGCGCCTCCATCTCTGGCGCACCCTTCGGGAGATCTCCGGGATCGACAATCCGTATGTGAACACCACGCGCGCCAATCTGCAGAACGAATTTGCCGCTGAACAGCAAGCGCTGCTCGAAAGCAAGGAGCAGGAAATGGAGAAGGACGCCGCCCGCCGTGAGCAGGCCGCCGTCTCCTCCACCGTGCGCAAGCTGGTCGCCCACCTCACCGGCGTCGACCCGTCCAAGAATTAAGGCATCCGAGATATTCGAAGGTGCTTGCCGTACTATACCCATCTGCTTAGAGTGGGCCTCTTAGACACGTTCGTCCTTCCTGAGGTCACAGATGCTCGACACTCTCGTCCGGCACACCAGCATTCTCGATATCATCGGCGATGTAATCCGGGTTCGGGCTCGAGGCGTAGCCCTTGGGGACCTTGCCGTGGTTGAGAACCGTGGCGGCGAGGTGTCCAACGCGAGTGTGGTCGAGTTGAACCGTGACATCGTCAGCCTTCAAGTGTTCGCGGGTGGCAAGGGGATGTCTACGGATGCCCGAGTTCGTTTCCTTGGACATCCCCAGCAGGTCACCTTCTCGAACCACATTCTAGGTCGGATCTTTCGGGGCTCGGGTGAGGTCATCGATGGTAAACCGCCCCTCGACGCCGAGGAGAAAATCCCCGTAGCAGGCCCCACGGTGAACCCCATGATGCGGGTGATACCGTCGAAGATGATCGAGACGGAAGTCCCTATGATCGATGTCTTCAACAGTCTCGTGGAGAGCCAGAAGATCCCGATCTTTTCGGTGGCGGGTGAGCCCTACAATGCCCTTCTGGCCCGCATCGGCTTCCAGGCAGACGCCGACATCGTGGTCTTCGCAGGCTTAGGACTGATCTTTGACGATTTCCACTTCTTCAAGACCGCCTTCGAGGAAAATGGGGTCTCCCACCGCACGGTCATGTACGTGAACTTGGCCTCCGACCCCATCATCGAACGGCTGCTGGTTCCGGACATGGCTTTGGCGGTCGCCGAGCGATTCGCCATGGAGCAGTCCAAGCGGGTGCTCGTGTTGATGACGGACATGACAGCGTACGCCGATGCCATGAAAGAGATCGGCGTGTCCCAGGCGCGGATCCCGGCCACTAGGGGGTACTTGGGCGACCTCTATACACAGCTCGCCCGGCGGTATGAGAAAGCATGCGACTTCAAAGGGGCCGGTTCGGTCACGATCCTCACGGTCACCACGATGCCGGGCAACGACGTGACCCACCCGGTACCGGATAACACTGGCTACATCACCGAGGGACAGTTCTACTTGCACGATGGGGTCATCGACCCCTTCGGCTCGCTGTCGCGCCTGAAGCAGCACGTCGTAGGGAAAGCCACGCGAGAGGATCACGGTCAGATCATGAACACCATGGTGCGCTTCTACGCAGCTGCCCGGGAGGCAGAGCAGAAGCAGGCCATGGCCTTCGAGCTATCGGACTTCGACATGAAGCTCCTCAAGTTCGGGGAGCTGTTTCGGCGCCGGTTCATGGACGTGGACGTCTCTTTGCCTCTGATGAAGGCGCTGGACTTGAGTTGGCACACGCTCGCGGAGTGCTTCGAGTCGCACGAGCTTCTCATGAAGCAGGACCTCGTCGATCGTTACTTCCCGAACTTGGAGAACGAGGGCACCGGAGAGGTCGCCTGAACGATGGCCCGACTAAAACTCAGCAAGTCTGCCCTCCAGCAGGAGCACATCAAGCTCAAGCTCTACGTGAAGCTCCTTCCTTCCCTCGAGCTCAAGCGCCGGCAGCTCACCCTCGAATTGGGCAAGGCCCGCAGGGAGTACGCGGCGACGCGTGCTGAGGTCGAGCGCCTGGAGGCGCGGGTGGGGGCGGAGCTGCCGATGCTGGCGAACACGGAGATCGAGCTGAGGGGGCTGGTCAAGATGACCGCTTTCGACCTCGAGCGAGAGAACGTGGTCGGGGTGCGGCTCCCGGTGTTGAAGGAGGTCGAGTGCCAGGTAGCGGAGTATTCACCGCTTGCGAAACCAGTATGGGTGGACGCGCTGGCCGAACGCCTCGGGGATGCGGCCGAGGCGCGAACGCGCATCCAGGTAGCCGCCGAGCGGGTCCGCATCCTGTCACGTGCAGAGCGACGCATCACGCAGCGCGTGAACCTCTTCGAGAAGATTCTCATTCCCAAGACTCGGAGCAATATCGAGCGCATCCAGATCTGGCTGGGTGACATGGGAAGGGCAGCGGTGGTTCAGGCGAAGCTGGCGAAGGCCCGGCAGGTGCAGGATTGGGTTCCGGTAGAGGAAGAGGGGGCGGCGTGGCCATAGTCCCTCTGAGCAAACTCACGTTGGTGGGGCACCAAGCTGAGAAGGAACGGGTCCTAGAGGACCTGCAGGAGCTCGGGTGCCTCGAGATCGTCTCCCTCGCAGACGACGTCGCTCCGCTCGCGGACGCCTCGAAACCAAGTCGTGAAGCGTTGAATTTCCTCGAGAGATGTCCTCAGAAGCAGCGTCCGGTGACCAACCCCGCCGAGTTCGATGCCGAGCGGGTCAAGGGGGAGATCCTGGAGCTCAGGGATCATACCCACGAGCTGGAGCTCGAGCGGGACGCCCTCATGCATCGCATCGAGGCGCTCGCCCCATGGGGCGACTTCGAGTTCCCGCCCGAGGAAGGTCTCCTGGGACAGCGCTTCTGGTTCTATGTGGTGCCGCAGAACCGGTTGCATGACCTCGCAGCATCGGACCTGATTTGGGAGGAGATCAAGCGCGAGGGGCGGAACGCCTATGTGATCGTGATCTCCGAGCGAGAGCCCGAGGGTGTACCGGCCCCCCGAGTACGAACCGGCGCTGTATCACCGCAGAAGCTCGAGCGCAGGCTAGAGGACGTGGAGCTGGAGCTCGAGGACGCTTCTCTCGAGCGGATTCGCCTGACCCGCTGGAGCCTTCTGCTGTCCCGTAGCCTGGCTGTCCTCGAGGACCGAGCGGCTCGCAGTCTCGCTGCCGATCAGTGTTACGATTCCGGTCCGGTTTTCGCGCTCCGGGCGTGGGCACCGACCGAGGCGCGGGAGTCGCTCGAGTCGTACGCCGCGAAGCACGGCATCGTCATGGAGATCTCTGACCCGGGCCCCGACGACGAGCCGCCTACACTCCTTCGCAACTCGGAGCGCACCGAAGGCGGCGAGAACCTCGTCAACTTCTACAAGACTCCGGGCTACAGCACCTGGGATCCTTCGTCGGTGGTCCTGTACTCGTTCGCGATCTTCTTCGCGATGATCATCTCGGACGGTGGCTACGGGCTGGTCCTGGCGCTGGTGGTCGCTTACTTCTGGAAGAGGCTGTCGAGCTCAGCCACGGCCCGCCGGTGGCGTTGGGTCCTGGCCACCCTCGTGGTGTCCACAATCGTCTACGGCGTTCTGGTCGGCTCGTTCTTCGGGGTAGCGCCGGCCCCGGACATGTTCCTCTCGCGGCTGGCCGTTCTAGACATCACGGACGCGAGCACGATGATGGCGGTGTCGATCACGATCGGAGCGTTCCACGTGATGCTGGCCAATCTCATGAACGCCGGGCGCTACGGGTGGAGCCCCCGCGCGCTGCCGTCGCTCGGGTGGGCCATGGTCGTGCTCGCTGGTTACACCCTGTATGCGGCAGCTCAGCTAGGAGCCGACTGGCTGAAGGTGCCGGCCTTTTCCGCAGCCGGTGTTGGCCTGGCCCTGGTCTTCGCATTTGCAGGGTATGGAGCCCGTCCCTTGGCTCGCTTGGGGAGAGGGCTCGTCGGATTGACCGGTATCATGGGGGCATTCGGAGATGTCTTGAGCTACCTGAGGCTCTTCGCCTTGGGCCTCGCCTCCGCGTCACTCGCGATCGCGTTCAACGGAATGGCGGCCGATGCCCGGGAGGCCCTTCCCGGCGCAGGTCTCCTCGCTGCTATCATCATCCTCGTCATCGGACATAGCCTGAACCTGCTACTAGCCGTTGCCAGCGGAGTCATCCACGGGCTGCGATTGAATGTTATCGAATTCTTCAACTGGGGACTTCCGGAAGAGGGTCCTCTCTTTCGGCCGTTCCAGAAGAAAGGAGCGTGATCCGTGGAACCACTGGTCTTGACCATGGGCTGGCTGGGTGTTTTCTCCCCTCTGGCGTTAGGTGCTATCGGCAGCATGATCGGCGTTGGCCGGGGCGGTCTGGCCGCCGCGGGTGCGATGCTCGAGATGGAGGGCGGCTACGGTCGCTTCGTCGGGGTGGCGGCGATGCCCTCCTCCCAAACCATCTACGGCATCGTGGTGATGCTGACGTTCAACCGCACCTTGACGGTGGGAAACTCGCCCGGCCTTTTTGGGTTGGGGGTTCTCACTGGCGCGGCCCTGCTCTTCAGTGCGATGGCTCAGGGAAGCGCGTGTGCTGCCGCCATCAATACCTCGAAGTCGAAGCCTGAGGTGTTCGGGATTTCCATCGCACCCGCGGCTGTGATCGAAGGCTTCGCTGTCTTCGTGTTCGTATTCGCCCTGGTGCTCGCAGGCGCCATTCCGAAGTGAGGTGACGCATGACCCAGCCAGATCTGAAAGCCTCGGGCGTCAAGGAGCTGATCGACCGGATTCGTGACGAGGGAGTGCATTCCGCCCGCACCGAGGCAGACAGGATTCTCGCGGAAGCCAAAGCGAAGGCTGCCCGGACCGTGGCGGATGCCAAAGCGAAAGCCGCGGCCATGGAGAAGGATGCGCGGGCCGCAACGGAGCGGGAGCAGACCGCCAGCATCGAGGCTCTGCGCATCGCGGCACGGGACACCGGGTTGGAGCTCCGTTCGGCCCTGATGTCCGCTTTCGAAGAACACGTGCGTCGCCTCGTAACCGACGTGACCACCGATGGCACCGTGCTCCGGGACATGATCTTGGTCCTCGCAGGGAGGGCGGCTGAAGAGTTCATCAAAGACAAGGATGCCGTCATCCTCGTTCCCCATCGGCTCGCCGATGAAGTCTCCGCAGAGCTCGATGAGTTTCTTCGGAAGTCGGCCGTGGCGTTCTCTGCCGATGTGCTGCGGAAAGGCATCGAGCTCATTCCGTCGAACGCAGTCCAGGGCGGAGCGCGTATTCGTTTGGTCGGCGAGGATCTGGAGATCGACTTGAGTGACGAAGCTCTGTCCGAGATGATGCTGAAGCTGCTTCTGCCTCGCTACAGGAAGATCCTGGTCGAGGCGGGGCAGTGATACGACGCTACTATCAGCTCGTGGCCAGTCTCCCGGCGCTCCCCGATTTCCGGCAGACGAGACTCCTACCGATGAGCCGACTGCGCCTCGAGGAGCGCATGTCCCTCCTTCACGGAGATGACCTGGAGGAGCTCATGAGGGCCGAGCGTCTGATCGCCTGGCGCCGCCAACCTGTGAGCCGGACGACCGAGGAGATCATCGCCATGTATAACGAGGTCGTGGCCCGCAACCGCAACCAGGAGCTCAGGAACATAGTGGATTTCCGCATGAACATGCGGACGGTAATGGCGGCCCTCCGTATGAGACGCCAGGGGAAGGCCGCTCCATCCGGGCGATGGGGCACGGGCCCGTACACGCGGATCATCGAAGCCCGCTGGGCGGAAGCGGAGTTTGGGCTAGGGGCAGTGTTTCCATGGATCCCCGAGGCGCAGAAGTTTCTGGACCAGGGCGATGCCATGGAGCTCGAGAAGCTGATGATGGGTCAGTCTTGGAAGAAGCTGAGCCGGATCTCGGACGGACATCCGTTTCGATTCGAGCAGGTCTTCGCCTTCGCGTACAAATGGGACATCCTCCACCGATGGCTATCCTACGACGCCGAGAAGGCGCGTGAGCGCTTCGAGGAACTGATAATGGAGGTGACGAGTGACCACCAAAACCTCTTCGCCTGATACGGGCGGTGCGAGCGACGAAGGATCTCGGCGCGCCCCCATCGTGGCCGTTCAGGAGAGTCTAGTCACGATCAGCGTCCGCGACACTCGGGTCATGAAAAACGAGGTCGGTCATGTTCTTCTTGGAGAGCAGCGTCTCAAATCCGAGGTACTCCGCGTCCAGAATCAGGTAGCGGACCTTCAGGTCTTCGAAGATACCTCCGGGGTCAAGGTCGGGGACGAGGTCGAGTTGACCGGCGAAATGCTGTCGGTGACCCTGGCTCCCGGTCTTCTGGGAAAGGTGTATGACGGGCTGCAAAACCCGTTGTCCTTGTTGGCAAAGCAGCACGGTTTCCTGCTGCCCCGCGGCACGGATGTGGACCCCGTAGACACCGAGAGGCGCTGGGACTTCACGCCTGCGGTCGCTAAGGGGCAGACTCTCAAGGCAGGACAGATCTTGGGGACGACGCCCGAGGGGATCTTCGAACACAAGATCATGGTGCCCTTCGACGAGCCAGCGGCGGTGGAGGTGACCTGGATAAACAGGGGCAGCGTCGCGATCAACGATCCCATCGCCCGAGTCGTTCGACCGAATGGTGAAGAACGGACCCTCACGATGGCTCAACGGTGGCCAGTGCGCCGCCCGCTGCCCGAACTCATGCTCCGGCGACGCGTGGCGGAGCGTATCTACCCGACGGAGCCCCTGACCACCACGCAGCGAATCATCGACACGATGATCCCGGTCGCCCGGGGAGGCACGGCCTGCATCCCGGGACCTTTCGGTTCCGGGAAGACGGTGCTCCAGAGCCTCATAGCCCGACACTCTGCCGTGGACATCGTCATCGTGATCGCATGCGGCGAACGAGCCGGCGAAGTAGTAGAGACGATCACCGAGTACCCGGAAACGATCGACCCCCGGACCGGGGGCTCGCTGATGGATCGCACGATCATCATCTGCAACACGTCCTCGATGCCCGTCGCCGCTCGGGAATCCTCCATCTACACGGGTATAACCTTGGGGGAGTACTACCGGCAGATGGGGTACGACGTCTTGTGCATCGCCGACTCGACCTCGCGTTGGGCCCAGGCCATGCGCGAGACTTCAGGGCGAATGGAGGAGATCCCGGGGGAGGAAGCGTTCCCGGCCTACCTCGACTCCTCCATCAAGAGCCTCTACGAACGGGCGGGTCTCATCCGGGGGCCGGATGGCCAAACCGGTAGCGTCACGCTCATCGGTACCGTGTCGCCTGCCGGCGGGAACTTCGAAGAGCCGGTGACCCAAGCGACCCTCGCGACCGTAAAAACCTTCTTGGGCCTGTCGGCCGACCGGGCATACAAGCGCTTCTACCCGGCCATCGATCCCCTCATCTCCTGGTCGCGTTACCTGGACCAGATGAGCGAGTGGTACGCCAAGAACCTGTCCCCAACTTGGGTGGAGGATGTGAAGGCCGCCCACGAGCTCCTCCACCGGGGCGACGAGATCTACCAGATGATGCAAGTCACAGGCGAGGAAGGGACCACTTTGGACGACTTCCTGGCATGGCAGAAATCGGTCTTTCTGGACATGGTCTTCCTGCAGCAGGACGCTTACGATGCGGTGGATTCGTCAATGCCTCTCGAGCGTCAGAAGAGGAGCTTCGAACTGGTGAAGGAAATCATCGAAGCCGACTACGCCATCGACGATCGCAGCGAAGCGCAGGACTTTTTCACGCGCCTGATCAGCCTTTACAAGAACCTCAACTATAGCCCGGACGATTCTGCGGAACACGCTCGCTATCTCAAAGAGATCCGAGACCTAGTAGATTCGAAGATCCGACTGGCGTTGCCCGAAGCGAAGTGAGCGGTACGTTCGCGCGCCGCCAGCCTCGGTTAGACCGTCTTCAGTGCAGGTCGGAATCGGTGGGTGACAGGTGCTTCGGAAGGTTTCGGTAGTTGAACGTGAAATAGGCGATGGCGAGCAATACCCCCGGCACCCACCAGTACAAGGCCACCTGAAGCCCATAGGGCTCGGTGGCGGCCTGTGCGATGGTGAGACCTTGCGTTGCATCACGTGCCGGAAGGACGAACGGAAAGGTCGCAGCGGCCGCGCTCCCGAGCATTCCTACGAGGAAAGCACACGAAGAAAGAAAGGCAGCTCTGCGCTGTTCCCGTCGAGTGAACACGCGCAGGCCCACTAGGCCCGCCACCGCAAGACCTGGGGCGAGCCACCAGCCGAGCGTGCTCTGCAGGTTGTGCCCCATCTGGGGCTGAACGAAGTAGGTCGCCACGGTCGTGACCGCTGTCAGTACCAGCGTTGCGGTCCAAAGCGGCGAAAGAAGGGCCCCGCATCGGCGTTGGACATCGCCGGTCGCCCGCCATCCGATCCACGCAGCGCCGTGCATCGCCACGGCGACGGTCGCGTTGAGCGCCACGATCAACGTGTACCAGTCGAGAACTCCAGGCTCGGGGTCGACCCGGAAGTTGGTCCACAATGGGGCGAAGAACACTCCGGCGTCGTTCATGGCGACTCCCCGCACCACATTGCCGAGCGCCGCACCGAAGAAGATGGTCAGCAGAAGGCTCGAGAGGCTGAAGGCGACGTCCCAGAACTGCCGCCACAAAGGATGGTCGACATGGTGCCGTAGCTCGATGCCCAGCGCTCGAAAGACGAGAAACCAGAGCACGATCATGAGCGGCAGATAGAACCCACTAAAAGCTCTGGCGTACAGCATGGGAAACGCCAAGATCATGGTGCCGCCCGCGGCCAACAACCAAACCTCGTTGCCGTCCCAAACTGGCCCAATGCTCCGCAGGACCACGTTGCGCTCGGCGTTGGTTTTCGCGACGAAAAGATGGAGCATTCCCGCTCCGAGATCGAAACCGTCGAGGATGACGTAGACGGCGAGCGTTCCCGCGAGCAGCACGTACCAGACCTCGGCGAGCATCACCCTGACTCCGATGTTGAGCTCGGTCCGCGACCGATGATCTTGAGCGCGAGCGATACGAAAAGCAGAGACAAGAGCGCGTACAAGCCCATGAATCCGAGAAGGGTAAACAGAACGTTGCCGCTCGACACGTTGTCCGAGTAGCCATCGGCGGTTCGCATGAGATTGTGAATCAACCAGGGTTGCCGCCCGAGCTCCGCAGTCATCCAACCTGCCGTGTTCGCGATAAACGGAAATGGAATCGCCAAGAACAGCGTCCACAAGAGCCAGCGTGCGCGAAAGAGCCGGCCGCCGCGGAGCAAGAACGCCGCAGCGGCCATGATCGCGATGAAGATCGTTCCGAGACCGACCATGACGTGGTACGCGTAGTAGAGCAGCGGGATGTTGTCGGGCCAGAGCTCTGGTTCGAACTCGGTGAGGCCCGCGATGCGTGCGTCCCATCGCTGGTGCGTCATGAAGGACAGCACCTTGGGAATGACGACCGGGTTATCCAACGTCATGGTTTCCATGTTGGGTTGGCCGATGAGGATCAGCCCGACGCCCTCGTCGGTCTCGAAGTGCCCCTCCATCGCCGCAAACGTCACCGGTTGATGCTCGACGACCATTTTCGCCTGGATATCGCCTGTCGGAAATGCCGCCGCCAGAGAGGCGAGCGCGCCAGTAATCGTCGCTACCTGCAGGAACTTCTTGGCGTGAGGGACGTGCCTGCCGGAAAGCAAATAGAACGCACCGATTCCCGCCATGACAAAAGCCCCGGTGACGGCTGCACCGATCATGGTGTGCGCATATTGGGCGAACGCCCAGGGATTGGTGAGAAAGGCACCGAGGCTCTCGAGCACGATGACGCCGTCCTCGCGCACGCGGTGACCGACGGGATGCTGCATGAAGGCATTGGTGCACACGATGAAGTAGCCGCTGAGCCAGGAGCCCAGCCACACCATGACCGCGGACAACCAATGCAGCTTCGGCCCCAAACGCTTCTCGCCGAACAACAATAGGTAGAGGAACGAAGACTCCAGAAAAAAGGCAAACACTCCCTCCATGGCAAGCGTCTGCCCGATGACGCCTCCGGCAGCCTCGCTGAAGCGGGCCCAGTTGGTTCCAAACTGAAACTCGAGAGGGATGCCGGTGACCACGCCGATGACGAAACCCAGGCCGAACACCTTGATCCAGAAGCGTGCAGCCTCGTTTGCGACCGTGTCGCCCCTCAGGCCCATGGTCTTCAATACGACGATCAGAAGCCCCAAGCCGATCGTCAGCTGTGGAAACAGATAGTGATACGTGATCGTGAAGGCGAACTGGAGTCGATGGGCGAGCAGAGCATCCATGACGAGCCGAACGTACGATCAATCCGTTCCGATGACTACAGGAGTCAGACGGGACGGATGACACGTCCCGCGCGGACGCCAGACTGATACACGCCCGCCTTCACCGCGTGTTCGCCGTTGATGAAGACGTGCCCGATGCCGCGTGAGCGACCCGCCCGTTGCTTGCCCTCAGGCGGACTGTCGCAGATCTGCGCTGCATCGAAGATGACGACGTCCGCCGCCTTGCCCGATGCGAGCACACCGCGGTGGCTCATGCCAAAGCGGTCCGCGCTGGCGCCCGTCATGCGGTGAACCGCGGTTTCCAGATCGAAGAGCCGGCGGTCACGGACGAGCGGCCCCAGGATCCGCGGGAAGGTCCCGAGCGCGGCGGGGTTGGGATGGCCGCCGCTCTTCACGATCACGTCGGTTTCGAACAGGCATGCCTCGTGACCGAGCACCGTTTCCAGCGCACGCTCGTCTTCCGGTCCGCCGCTGTAGCTGTGGAAGAGCATGGTCGTCGCCCCCTTGCTTCGCTCGGCCAACGTGAGCATGGCGTCGAAGGGCGGGGTCTTCCATTCGCGGGCGATCTCGGCAATGGTGAGCCCGTTGAGCTCCTCCAAGCCTTCGACGCCGGCGTCCATCACCTGAAAGTCGCTGTAGACGAAACCCGCCAAGCGGAAGCCTAGTTCGAGCTCGACGCGGAGGCGCATGCGGGCGAGGCGGCTCCGGTAGGCACCGGGGAGCGCTGCCAGGAACCAGTAGGGAAACGGTGCATGGATCGTGGTGTTGCCGCAGGTGTAGGGGAAGGCGTCGATCATGATGTCGAGCCCGTCACGCCGAGCGGCGTCCACCATCTCGAGGCACGCGTCAACGCTCCGCCAGCTCCGGCGTCCGACGAAGATGAAGTGGGAGAGCTGGAGTCTCACGCCCGTCCGCCGTGCTACATCGAGCATCTCGCGAAGAGCGCGCACGTTGTGGGCCTCCGGGGTGGTCAGAGGATAACAGGGCGAGATCCGCGAATACGCCTTGAGGTGAACCGTTGCGGTGGCATCGGCCTCTGCGGCCACGTGGCAGAAATCCTGCAGCTCTTCCACCGAGGAGTACATGCCGGGGTCGTAGCCCAGGCCAAAGCTCAAACCGCATGCTCCCTCCTCGAGGCTTTGCCTCAGGCGGTCCAGGCAATTCGATTGCTCGTCGACGGGCATCGGCCCGCGAGCGACATCGGACCCGGCGTAACGCAAGGTCGAGTGCCCGACGAGCTCCGCCAGGTTTAGCGCCGGTTTGCGGTCCTCCATTTGTTCCAGGTATTCGGCGAACGATTCCCAGGTGTAGTCGAAGGGGCGGTCCCGAGCGATCGATGCAAAGTCGTGAAGCCGTCCGAGCGTCTCGCGCCGCAGGGGAGCGGGCGAAATTCCGCAGTTGCCTCCGACCACCGTGGTGACTCCCTGCTCGAGCATGCCCGACAGGAGCTCTGGGTGATCGTCGAGCGGCAGCTGCCAATCCGCGTGCGAGTGCATGTCGATGAACCCGGGAGCGATCACGCGGCCCGTTGCATCGACGTGCCGGGCGGCTTCAGGTGTCGCGTCGCCTTCCCGGAGGACCGCATCGATTCGGTCGCCTCTCAGCAGGACGTGACCGGGAAAGGCCGGACCACCTCGGCCGTCGATGATGAGGCCCGATCGCAGCAGGGTCGTGTTCATGTGGGCTCCTGGGGCCGTAGGATACCACTTATGTGCGCGCCGCGCGTCGCTAGGCTCGCTGCGCGGCGTACTTGGCCACGAGGTCTTCGGCGATTTGTGCAGGTACAGCGTCGTAGTGGCTGAGCTCCATGGCGTAGCTCCCGCGCCCCTTGGTCATGCTCTTGAGCGTAGGTTCGTAGTCCATCATGTCGGCCAGCGGAACCGACGCCTTCACGACGGCCGCACCGCTGCTCATCACGTCGGTTGCGAATACCTTGCCACGACGGCTCGAAAGATCGCCCGTGATGGCCCCTACGGCGTCGCCAGGCGTGGTCACCTCGATGTTGACGATGGGCTCGAGAATCTGAGGGCTGGCTTTGAGAAAGGCCTCTCGGAAGGCGAACTTTCCGGCGGTCCTGAAAGCGATCTCTTTGCTGTCGACCGCGTGTGTCTTGCCGTCGAAGACCGTCACGCGCACATCCTCGATGCGATAGCCCGCGACGACCCCCTGCCGCATGATGTCGCGAATGCCTTTCTCGATGGCCGGCATGAAGCCCTTGGGGATCACCCCTCCGACAATCTTGTCGACGAACTCGAAACCGCCACCTCGTTCGAGCGGCTCGACGCGAAGTTTGACTTCACCAAACTGTCCAGCACCGCCGCTCTGTTTCTTATGCCGGTAGTGACCCTCCGCCCGGCCCATGATCGTTTCATGGTAGGCGATCTTCGGCAGTTTGGTTTCGACGTCGACGCCCTGATTCTTGATGCGTTCGATCACCAGGTTCAAGTGCATCTCGCCTAAGCCATGGAGCACGAGCTCGTGGGTTTCGACATCAAAGCTCGCCCTGAACGTGGGGTCCTCCTCGCGGATGCGAGCGAGGACTTCGGCGATCTTGTCTTCGTCGCCGCGGGTCTTGGGCACGACGGCGAGGGCGTGCAAGGGAGTGGGATACGGCAGCGCCTTGTGGTGCACATGGTCCAGGGCGTGATCGTCGTGAAGGACGTCGCTCAGATGTACGTCTTCGACCTTGGCGATCGCGCCCATGTCGCCGGCGACGATTTCAGTCACCGGCGCGCGTTGTTTCCCTTGCATCTGAAAGAGATGGCCTAGCCGAACTGGCTTCTTCCCGTCTCCGACGAAGAGTTGGTCGCCGGCCTTCAGCGTGCCCTGGTAGACTCGAAAGAAGCAGAGCTTGCCGAGGTAGGGGTCCGCCGTGACGTGAAACACGCGCGCGAGGAGGGTCTTGCTCGCGTCGTCCGAATAGACGAAGGGAGTTTCGTCTTCCCCTTCGCCTTTGAAGAACGGGCGCGCGTTGCCCTCGGGTGGGCTCGGAAAGTGCCGGACGATGGTATCGAGGAGGGCTTCGACCCCTGCGCCGCTCAGGGCGTCGGCGAAGCACACGGGGACCACGTGCGCCTGATCCATCGCACGCTCGAACGGCTCGTGAAGAGCTTCGTAGTTCGGCTCTTCGCCCTCGAGGTATCGCTCCATGAGCGCGTCGTCGATCTCGACGATTTGATCGAGCAGCTCCGTGTGAAAGCCGGGGACCGGGCCGAGGTCGCTGTCGCCCTCCCCGTTCAGCAAACAATCGATGACAGCTGCGCCGTTGTCCGCTGGGAGGTTGATCGGAAGACAGCCACGGCCAAACGCCTCTTTGAGCGCATTCAGGAATTGCCCGAGGCGGGCGACGCCTTCCCCAATGTGGCTCACCACGATCGCAACTGGCAGGTTGAGATCGTGCGCCAGCTTCACCAGGAGTCGGCTCATGCTGTCGATCCCGACCTCCGGATCCATGACGAGCACCATCGTCTCGGCAGCGGGAAGACAGGCAATCGCCTGTCCGACGAAATCAGGCGCACCCGGGAGGTCGAGAATGTTGATGCGCTTCCCCT
>JBGUEF010000007.1:0-28212 GCA_041821485.1 Deltaproteobacteria bacterium | reverse complement strand
ATCGGCCAGTCGCGTCGTCTTGTAGTCGACGACACGGGCAGCCCCTAGGTCCTTTACGAAATCGGCCTTCGCCGCGCTGGCGGTGCCCCAAACCTCGGCGCCCAACAGCGAAGCGATCTGAACAGCGTAGCTTCCGACACCCCCGGAGGCGCCGTTGACCAGCACCTTCTGCCCCGACCGCAAGCGACCTTTTTCTTCGAGCGCTTGAAGCGCCGTGCTCCCAGCGGTGGCCGCGGCGGCAGCTTCCTCGTGGCTGATGTTCGACGGCTTGTCGCCGACCGAGTCGGACTTCACCGAAACCAGTTCCGCGAAGCTACCCTGCTTGTTGGACCTCGCGTACGCCAGGAAACCGAATACTTCGTCGCCTACTGCTCGACCACGAACATGACCACCAACCGCCTCGACGACACCGCTGAAGTCGAACCCAAATGTGGTGGGGAAGTTCTTTGCGTGAAGAAAAGCGCCGCCATCCTTTCCGGTGACGACCTTTGCGTCCGCTGCGTTGGTCGCAGCTGCCCGAACACGCACCAAGATCTCGTCCTTGCCCATCGTGGGCGCATCGATCTCACCGATACGGATGCTTTCGAGGGGGCCGTTCCGATCCAACAAGGCTGCGCGCATATGTCTCTCCGTCAGTCGACAACCCGAGCGACCAACCCGGTGCCTTCCGGCAATGTAACATCACCTCCGGTGCGAAGAAGACCCAACCCGTACGTAAGAACCGCCAAAGTAATTGACCCTTTGATGCGACTTTTGCCCTCGAAGCGCTGCGGCGAGTCGTCGAGATAGACGACCGTTCCGTCCGCGCCTGTCGTGCTCTTGAACGACACCTCCATCCAGCCGGGTCGCCCGATCCGCGGGTTCTTTCGGCGGGCAACGCTCGCCATCACCTGCGTACCCTTGTGAACGACAACCGCCCCTTCGTTGTTGGTGACGTTCTGCATGACGGCGAAATAGGGCTGCTGTCCTGTCGTCGTGGGCTGCTCGGAAACAGCCTTTCGCGATGCGATCTGGACAACCGCAACCACGGGGATCGAAGTCCCGGCGGGAATGCCCTCGTCGGCCGACTTTGTCGCCACCGTCTCGGGTTGAGCCGTCCGAACGTGGCGCACCGGGGAGCCACACGCAGCGAGCGTAACGAGCGCGAAGGTGGCAGCGGCGAGCGTGCCGCTTGCGAATCGAGGGATTGAGCTTTGCTTCTCGAGATCTTTCATTTGCTATTCCTTTGTTCCGGCTCCAACAGTTTCAGAGCCACAGACTTCCTCTCACCCCGGCCGCAACACCATCAGCCCGAACACGACGAGCGCGATGATCCCAGCAGCCGCACCGGGAAGCGCGTAGAGACGAGACGTGCGGTCGAACGCCTCATCCTCACCGCTGTCCGCCAGGGTGATGAGGTGCTGCTGCAGGGGGACGAGAATCAAGAGCCAAAGCACCCCGAGTGCGGCGAAGAGGAGAAAGCCCCACCGGAGCCACGCAACGGCAAACGTACCGCCGTAGACGGTCGCGAGAACGAGGCCGTTGTAGAGAAGGAGGAGAGCACCAGGTCCCGTGAGCACGATGTCACCGACGTTGATCGAGACGCTAACGTAGCGGTTCGCGACCCTCTCCCCGCTCGCTCCGAGCCGAGCCATCCACATCGCGCCGGCAAGGATGTTGCCGAGGAACATCGTCGCCCCAAGCAGATGGAGCAACAGATGCCATCGCCGGGACAATATCTCCTCAGGCATCCAACCCATGGCTCCCGCCACGCCGAGTGCGACGAGCAGCAAGGCTTCCGCCAGGATGGCCCGCGTCGAGACATGAGTCGCCCGGAGCCACCCATTGCGGGCTTGGGCGATCTGCCTTCTCGTCCCAGTCACTTCCTGCATGGCGGCCTCCTGATGCTCAGCCTGTGCCTTGCATAACAGCATTGAAATCAGTTTTTGTGCACATCATCGTTGCAATCGTGCAACGATGGAAAGATGGAGCGATGGGACGACCTCCGCATATTCCTTGCTGCTTTTCGTGAGGGCAGCTGCGCGGCGGCAGGCGCGCGCCTGGGTGTCAACCAGAGTACGATCAGCAGACGGATTGCAGCTCTGGAGGGCGACCTCGGCGTTCGCCTCTTCGACCGGATGCCGGAGGGGCTCGTCCCCACCGCCGCAGCGGAAGAGATCGTTCCTCGCGCCGAGCTCTTCGAAGCTACGGCCGCCGAGCTCATGGACGCAGTCGAAGGGCTCGACTCTCGCTTGGGCGGCGTGGTGCGCATCGCGTTGCCGGACTTGATCGCGAGCGAACTCGTCGCCCCCGCTCTCCCAACCTTCCTCCGTGAGCATCCCGGCCTGCGCGTGGAGCTGATCGCGGGCGACGCGATCGTAGACCTCAGCCGACGAGAGGCGGATCTGGCGCTGCGTTTTGTCCGCCCGGATGGCGGTGACCTGGTCGTTCGGCGTGTCGCCAGTTTGCGCTTTCAAGTCTTCGGCTCGCGGGAATATCTTCGAGAGCATCGCGGCAAGTCGCCAGAAGCGCTTGCGTGGCTCGACTGGGACACGACGCAAGCGCACTTGCCCGACGCGGCTTGGCTGCACGCCGCCTTTCCAGGAGTCGAGCCCGTGCTGCGCACCACCAGCTTGGGGGTGAGGCTGCGAGCGACCTGCGGGGGGCTCGGTGTCTCGGTCTTGGCCCGTCCACTTGCCGAACGTTACCCCGAGCTCGAAGCGATCGAAGGGCTGCCGGCCATGCCAGAGATCCCAATCTGGCTGGTCGGACATCGTGCCCTGCGCAACCTGCCTCGCATCAAAGCCGTCTGGGCCTTCCTCGAGGAGCTGACGTCGGAGTTCGCGTAGACCGCGCGCGTCTGGTCTCCCTCGGGTGGACTAGCGCTCGACCGTGACGCCCTTCCAGAACGCCACGTGATCTCTGATGTTGGCTGCGGCCTCTTTGGTTTCCGGATAGAACCACGCCGCGTTTTCGTTACGCTTGCCATCGACGACGAGGTGATAGTAGCTGGCTGTGCCCTTCCAGGGGCAGACACTGTGATGGTCGCTCGGCTCGAAGAACGCTTCCTTGATGGTGCCTGACGGGAAATAGACATTCCCCTCGACGACCTCGAACTCGTTCGACTCTGCGATCACCTGCCCTTGCCAAGTCGCCTTTGCCATCGCGCCTCCTGTTTTGTGCAACCTAGGGCGCGTTCACGCCACGTCGACCCCTGTTGACCTGACCGTCGCGAGCCCCACAAACTCGGCACCGTATGGCGAACCATCTTCAGAACGAGACCAGCCCCTACCTTCTGCAGCACGCCGACAACCCGGTCGACTGGCACCCCTGGGGGGATGAGGCGATGCGGCTCGCCAGCGAGCAAGACAAACCCATCTTCTTGAGCATTGGCTATTCAGCATGTCACTGGTGCCACGTGATGGCTCACGAGTCGTTTGAGGACGAAGCGACCGCTGCACAGATGAATGCCGACTTCATCAACGTCAAAGTCGATCGCGAAGAGCGTCCCGACATCGACAGCATCTACATGCAGGCGGTCAATGCGATGATCGGTCGCGGGGGCTGGCCGATGACGGTCTTTCTCACGCCCGATGGCAAGCCGTTCTACGCAGGCACCTATTTCCCGGATGAACCTCGGCACGGGATGCCGAGCTTCCGGCAGATCCTGACCGGCGTGACCCAAGCATGGCAGCGCGACCGAGAAAACGTCGACGGCAGCGCCAGCGAGGTCGCCGAACGGCTCCAGGCACTCTCCAGCGTGGGCTTCGAACAGCAGCCACTCGACTCGGATACTCTTCGAGGCGCGCTGCGTGGTTTGGGCCAGCAGTTCGATGCGACCTGGGGCGGGTTCGGGGAAGCGCCCAAGTTTCCGCAGCCGATGGCGATCGAGCTCCTGCTGCGGGAGTTCCTTCGGAGCAAGGACGAGCATGCGCTCGAGATGGCTGAGACGACGCTCCAGAAGATGGCCGAGGGCGGGATGTGGGATCAGATCGGCGGCGGCTTCGCCAGGTACTCGGTCGACCATCGTTGGCTGGTGCCGCACTTCGAGAAGATGCTCTACGACAACGCGCAGCTCGCACGGGTCTATCTCCACGCATGGCAGGTCACGGGCAACGACTTCTACCGCCGCATCACCGAGGAGACCCTCGACTACGTTCTGCTCGAGATGCGCCACGAGAATGGCGGCTTCTATAGTAGCCAGGATGCCGACAGCGAAGGCGTCGAAGGCAAGTTCTACGTCTGGTCGGCCGACGAAATTCGCGACGCCCTTGGCGAGGACGCCGACGTGTTCATGCAGATCTACGGCGTGTCGGACGAAGGAAACTGGGAAGGCCAGAACATTTTGAACCTGCGTGTCGATCCCAAGCGCCTGGCCGTGCAACTGGGAACGGACGCCGGAAGTCTGTGCTCGCGTTTGGCTGCAGCGCGTACCGGGCTCTATGGGCTCCGTTCCCAACGAGCTTGGCCGGGGCTCGATGATAAGGTCCTGACTTCTTGGAACGGCCTCATGCTCGCGGCGTTCGCCGAAGCGGGGCAGACACTTCGTCGGCCGGACTACATCGAGGCGGCCATATCGAACGCCGACTTCCTGCACCGGACGATGCGACGTGACTCCGGGCGCCTTTTCCGAACGTGGAAAGCTGGCTCGGAGGCAAAGTACAACGCGTATCTCGAAGACTACGCCTTCTTGGCCGACGGCCTCCTGGCACTTTACGAAGCCACCTTCGAGGCAAGCTGGGTCGACTGGGCCCGCGAGCTCGCAGAGCTGATGTTGGCGCACTTCCGCGACACGACAAACGGCGGCTTCTTCGACACCTCAGACGACCACGAGCAGTTGATCCATCGGCCGAAGGATCTCCAAGACAACGCGGTCCCAAGCGGCAACGCGATGGCTGCGAGTGTGCTGACGAAGCTCAGCTTGCTGACGGGCAACGGAGACTACTGGCAAGTCGCCGAGCAAAGCACCGCAACGATGAGCAAATTTATGAGCCAGTATCCGTCTGGATTCGGTCAATGGCTCAACGTCGCCAGCTTCATGCTCAGCGAGCCACGTGAGATCGCGCTCGTGGGAAGCGCCGACGCGATCGCGCCTTTGCTCGAAGTGGCCCGCGATGGGTACCAACCCTTTCAAGTCGTTGCTGCCGGCGAGGAAGCGTCATTGCCTCTACTAGAGAACCGACCCCAGATCGATGGTCGAGGGACGGCGTACGTCTGCCGTCAGTTCCTATGCCAGGCCCCGGTGACGAAACCAGAGGAGCTCGCCCTTCAGCTAGGCGTGGCTTGAGCTCGCGCCAGACATGGATTGCCCTGCTCGCCCTCGGGCTGACAGTGTCCTTTGCCGTTGCGGCAAGGAGGGCAAGCTCGTGGACGGCCCTGATCTCGATGGGGTACCCCGAGGTGAAGTGGGTCGACGGGGAAACGCTCTCCGGCTGGATGGACCGCCCGCCGGACCAGGAGCTCGTTCTGCTGGACGTACGAACTGCCGAGGAGCAACAGGTCAGCCACTTGCGAGACGCATGGCACCTAGACGCCGGCAACCCCCACATCGAGGCGCTCACAATCCCAGCGGGCGCCACGGTCGTCGTCTACTGCTCCATTGGCTATCGGAGCGCCGCGATTGTCGAGGAATTGAAGCGGGCGGGAATCGACAACATCTACAACCTCGAAGGTGGGCTCTTCGAGTGGGCCAACGAGGACCGTCCGATCTATCGCGGCACGGACCGGGTCCAAGAGGTGCATCCCTTCAACGGCATCTGGGGCTTACTGCTCAGAAGCGATCGGAGGGCCGAGAACTAGGGAGCGCTGCCCGGCGGCGGCGGTTCGTCGATGACGACGGGATTGCGCGGCCGAGCATCCGGCGTACCAGTGGGAGGCGCGGCTTCGTTCGGGAAGTCGGGGACGGTCCAGTCGATACCATCGTCGGACTCGATGGGTGGATCGGTCTCGCTTGCCTTCCCGGTCTCGGTGCCGGTCTCTGACACTGGCGCAGTCTCTGCCGCTGGCACTGTCTCTGCCGCTGTCTCTGCCACTGGCTTCTTCTTGCGCTTCTTCTTCTTCGGTGTCGCCTTGGGCGACGGCTCCACCGGCGGCGGCTCCTCTACCGCCGGTTCCTCCTCGAGGACCTCCTCGAGGACCTCCTCGATCACGATCGGCTCCGCCACGAGCGCGTCGGTCCCGACGTCGGCAACCTGTGCGTCCTGCTCTACGACGACCGGCGGAGCCTCCACCGGCTCGGCCGACGGCTCGTCGGCGACGGCTCTCTGCGCGCGCTGCTGCCATAGGGTCCCCCCCACCAGACCGACCAGGACCAGCGTCAACAAACCGAGCGAGGCCCAGAGCCACTTGTGGCTCCGTTGCTTCGGCCAGGGCGCCGCCGCAAGGTCGTGCGCCGTGGTCCCGAAAGGCTTAGGTGCTGATGAAAGCAACGCGTCGTCATCTGGATCTCGCGCGACGGCAATCGGTTGCGTATCGGCCAAGGGGGACGGGGATCTCGGTGGTGCGCTCGACCCGAGAAGCTCGGCCAGATACGAGCCTGGAGCCGCCAAGTCGTCGCCCCAAATCGTGCCAAAAAGGAGCGCGCGTGCGTCGTTGAGCAGACCAGCATTGCCGGCCGCCTCTGCAAGCGAATCCAAGAACTCAGCAAGGGTCTGCTGACGCGCGTCCGGGTCCTTGCTGAGCGAGCGCATGACGACACGAGCGACATCGTCGGGTACCTCCGCGCCCCGCCCCTTCGTCTGAAGAAGGGGCGGATCCTGGTGCACGTGCTGCATCAAGACCGCACCTGCCGTTTTCCCTTCAAACGGCAGCTCTCCGGTGAGCAATTGATAGGTCAGGACGCCGAGCGAGTAGATGTCGCTGCGCTGGTCCGTCTCTTCTCCGGTAGCCGCTTCCGGCGAAATGTATGTCGCAGTCCCGAAGACACGCCCATTTTGTGTCGTCGCCGGTCCGATCCCCTCGGCCTGAAGGACGCGAGCAATCCCAAAATCCACGAGCTTGACGAAGTCGGTGTCTCTGCCACGCCGCACGAGGTAGATGTTCTCGGGTTTGATGTCGCGGTGCACAATCCCGGCGGCATGCACCGCGCCGAGCCCGGCACAGAGCTTCATCGTCATGATCAGCGCACGCTCGAGCGACGGCCAGCCATGCTCGTCCAGCTCATCAGCGAGTGACCTGCCCTCGAGCAACTCCATGACGATGTAGAGCCGCCCGTCACTGAGCCGCCCGGAAAGAAAAACGCGAACGAGATTGGGGTGATCGAGCGAGATCGCCACTCGGGCCTCGCGTTCGAATCGAAAGACCGCCTGCTCGTCGCGCGCGAGTTCGGGGCGCAGAACCTTGATCGCCACGTCGCGGCCCACCGTGGTTTGGTGTGCGCGATACACCGTCCCCATCCCACCGGTTCCGATTTGCTCCTCGATGCGAAACTGCTCGAGCAGGACGGTGCCGAGCAACGGGTCAGCAAGCTCGTCGTCGGTAACCAGCAAACTGCCGTCGTGTGGGCAATACTCCGCTCGGCTCCCGAACTTCGAACCGCAGCGAAGGCAAATCTTCCGCATGTCGGTAAGCTTCCCTAAAGGCCCAAGGGGCGTAGCATCTGCTAGCGGGTAGTACAATTCCCCCCTCAGACGCACGTTTGGCTGCTAGCTTCATTTCCATGCGCATAATTGGGGGTCGGCTGTCGGGACGCAGATTCGGCGCACCAAGTGGGCGGGGCACGCGACCAACGCCGGACCGTGTGCGAGAAGCCCTCGCTTCCGCACTCGAGTCTCGCGGCGCGTTTGCGGGTGCGCGCGTGCTGGACCTTTTCGCCGGAACTGGGGCGTTTAGCTTCGAAGCCTTGTCGCGGGGCGCATCCCTCGCCGTCGTCGTGGACCGGGATCCGCGCGCCAGTCGCCAACTCACCCAAAGCGCGAAGGAGCTCGGGCTCGACGCTGAGATCCGATCCTCGCGTGTGGACCTTCTGGGTGATCCGGCGGGAGCGATTCTCAAGCTTCCAGCAACGGACCAGGGCTTCAGCTTGGTCTTTGCGGACGCGCCCTACTCCAAGATCGACTCCGTTCCGCCGCTTCTCGACGCCTTAGTCGCGTCGCTACGACTGACGCCGGGCGCCTGGATCGTCATCGAGCACCCGGCAACCCATGATTGGAGCTGGCCAAATGGGCTCGCGTCCGCAGCGGACTACCGCTATGGTCAAACCGGTATTAGCCTCGGCGTCTACGCACCCGAGAAAGGCACGCAGTGAGAGGCATCGCCGTTTATCCCGGGTCGTTCGACCCGATCACCAAAGGTCACACCTCCATTCTTCACAGCGGTCTGGTGGCCTTCGAAAAGATCATCGTCGCGGTTCTTAACAACGACTCGAAACAGCCGCTGTTCAGCGTAGCCGAGCGAATGGAGATGATTCGAGAGTCGGCCGCCGAGATGGGCGCCGATCCAGGCCGCATCGAGGTCGATAACTTCGACGGCCTGCTGGTGAACTATGCACAGCGGCGCAACGCGCGCGTCATCCTCCGAGGCCTCCGCGCCGTCGCGGACTTCGAGTACGAGCTCCAGATGGCCAACATGAACCGTCACCTCAATCCGGAGGTCGAAACGGTGTTCATCATGGCCAACGACGCCTACTTCTACGTCGCGTCCAATCTCGTCAAAGAGGTTGCGAGGCTCGGCGGCAACGTCGCGAACCTCGTCCCCACCCCGGTCTTGCCCAGGCTCCTGGCCAAGTTCGACAAGTAGGTCGGCTGGCTGACGAGCCCCTCCCGGGCGAGTCGCCGCAACTCCGGCAGGGCGCTGAGCGACACCTTTCCCAGCTGCAGCTCACCTAGATTCGTCTCTGCGCGGGCGACCGCGCGGCGCACTCGTAGCCAGCTGGTCAGATAAACCGCATCGCGCGCCACGCCGCCGGCGCGGAATGCCCGTTCGCACAGCGTCACGGCGCCCGCCGCGGAGAAATCATGCTCGCTGACCAAGGTCCGGGCGGCGTCGCCGAACGACACGCCCGCATGCATCGCATGAGTCGCGAGCAATCGACCCGCCAACGTCCTCTGACGGCAGTGGCTGAGCAGCCCTGCAAGCTCTTCGAGATAGATCGCTACACCCTCCTGGTCGCCGTAGGAGCCCGCCGTGCCGATCGCGAGAACCCCCAATGCCTGCGTTCGACCGTTGAATGCCGAGACCAGGTGCCCGTAAACCTCGTGTGTGGCGAGGCGCTGCGACTCATGCGCACCGAAGCGCCGATCTGCGATGAAGACGGTGCGCTCACCGACCGCTGCATTCGCAATCAAGTCGGGATCGACCCGTACGGCGATGTGCAGACCGACGTGCTTGGCATAGTCGAGCATCAGATCGCGTAGATTGAGGCCGCTGGCCGACGCAGCGGGGACCGTCTTTGCCTCGTGCTCCACTGGAGCGTGAGCCAGAATCTCATGTGCAGCATCGAGGATGCTGTGCTCGGCTTCCGGAAAAATCCGCTCGCTCCCTGTCCCAAAAAGCCGCGCGGCCATTGGACGCACCTGCTTGCTCCGACCTAGCGACTCGAGCAACAGCAGCTCGGTTTCGAGCTCCTCGAGCCGCTGCAAATAGAGGTCCGATGCTTCGGCGTCAGCGGCGAGCTCCCTCGCGCGCGCGAGCTCGCGCCACACGCTCGGCTCGATGGGAACAGGTCGCCATTCCCAACCCGGCTTGGCATGCTCACCCCTCGAAACACAGTTGGTGAGCCGTTGTCGTTCGACGGGGTCGCTATGAGTCGTCGAGCCCACGAGCAGCCGCGCCGTGCCGTGCAAACGGCGCAAGGCAACATCGAGCTCAGCCTGGTGAAGGCGAGCGCGCGGGCGGTCAGAGAAGCTGCGTCGCGCGCTCTGCGAGCTCACTTCGTTCGCCTTTCGAGAGGGTGACGTGGGCGCCGATGCTCTCATTCTGAAAACGCTGCGCAACCACGGTGAGCCCATTGCTCGCGGCGTCCACGTAGGGGTTGTCGATTTGGTATGGGTCGCCGGTGAGCACGATTTTCGTATCGGCACCGCAGCGGGTGATCACAGTCTTCACCTGATGGGGCGTGAGGTTTTGCGCTTCGTCGACGACCAGGAACTGATGCGGGAGGGAGCGGCCACGAATGTACGTGAGCGGCTCGATCTGAATGACGCCGGACGCGACGAGCTCTTCGTAGTTGCGGTGCTCCGACATTCGGCCGCTTCCGTTGCTGAAGATGTACTCGAGGTTGTCGAATATCGGTTGCATCCAAGGATTGAGCTTTTCTTCCACCGTCCCTGGGAGATAGCCCACGTCGCGCCCCATGGGAAATATAGGCCGTGAAACGAGCATTCGACTGTACGCGCCGTCGTGAACGACGGACTGGAGGCCAGCCGCAATCGTTAGAAGCGTTTTCCCGGTGCCGGCCTTTCCGACCAGTGTCAGCAGGTGAATGTCGGGCGAAAGCAGCATGTCGAGCGCAAAGTACTGCTCGAGGTTGCGGGGCCGGACACGCCAGACCCCTTCCCGGCCGACACGGAGGGGGATGATGGCCCCGCTCTTGGGATCGAAGCGTCCGAGCGCGGTGTGCCTGGGGTGACCCCGTTCACGAAGGACGACGCCCGCATGGGGGTAGAGCTCGACGTCGAGCGCGCTGGCATCGACGAACTCGCGCTTCGCCAACTTGTCTACGACATCGCGGCCCACATCGGCTGTAATGACGCCGGAGTAGAGCTCGTCGATCGAAACACGACCGCCTTCGTAGGTTTCCGCTTTGAGCCCGAGCGCATCGGCACGAATGCGGAGGTTGGTGTCCATCGTAACGAAGATCAGAGGCTCGTCCGGGCTCGCGTCGCGAAGGTCGAGTGCCATCTGCAGGATGAACCGATCCATCTCGCCGGGCCCGCGCGCTCGCTTGGGCATCTCGGCGGGCACAGCAACGCGGAGCTCACCGCCGGTGCTCTCGAGCGGAACGCCCTGATCGAGCGTGCGGCCATTTTGATTGCGAAGGTCGTCGAGGATGCGCGAAAGGTGCCGTGCGTTTTGCCCGAGCTCGCTCAACTCTTTTTTGAACTGATCGACCTCCTCGATGACGAAAATCGGGAGGACGACCGCGTTGTCTTCGAATTTGTAGACCGCTAACGGGTCGTGAAGAACCACATTGGTGTCCAAGACGTAGGTCTTCTTCACGTTGGCAGACGCTAGCATGCTTTGCTGCGCCCCGTACGGAGAAACGAAAACGGGGTATAGTGCGCGGGCGGAAAGTCCATGATCGAGGAGTTGAGTTATCAAAGCCTCGCGATCCTCGCGGCAGCTGGGGTGCTCGCGACGGTGGTCAACGTGATCGCGGGCGGCGGCGGCATGATTGTATTGCCGGTCTTGATTGCGTTGGGACTACCGGCAGACGTCGCGAACGGGACGTATCGCCTCGGAGTGGTCACTCAAAGTATCGCGGGCACCACGGCCATGCACCGCGAAGGGAAGCTCGACACCGGATCGATTGTGCCAATTCTGATCCCCACGGTGCTCGGTGCCATCGTTGGCGCGCTGCTTGCAACCCGGGTCCCGCCCGAAGTCCTCAAACCAATCATGCTCGTGACGATGATCCTGATGGCTGCGCTCATCGCCTTTCGGAAACAAACGCTGATCCCCGGCGAAGGCCCCACACTGACTCCGCAGGAAGCGCCGCGCTCCTACGTGGGCCTGTTCTTCGCCGGCGTTTACGGGGGTTTCATACAAGCGGGCGTGGGTTTTCTATTGCTCGGCGTCCTCGTTGGAACACTGCGTCACAACCTGATCACGGGCAACGCCCTCAAATTGGTGGTCACCCTCGCATTTGGCACGGTCTCGCTCGGCATCTTCGTCTGGGCGGGCCTGGTGTCGTGGGTGCCAGCCGTCGTTCTGGCGGCCGCATCGATCGTGGGTGCCCGACTCGGTGTGCGCCTCATGCTCAGAGTCCCCATCGCCGGGTTGAGGTGGTTTGTGTTCGCATGTGTGGTCGCCACGTGCACCGTCGCCTGGCTTCGATAGTTAACAAGGATCCTCGTTGGTGATACTCTGATTGATGAGGAGGACTTCGCGATGGGGGAAATGGTCAAGCAGATAGCTGCCCTGCAGGACTACGAACGCTACCAGGATCTGACCTGGGAAGGTTCCTTCGAAGACTACTTGCAAATCATCAGGGAGAGACCGCAGGTTACGCGCAATGCGTTTCAACGCCTCTACGACATGGTCATCTCTTACGGTGAAGAAGAGTACATCGACAACAAGAAGAAACTGATCCGCTATCCGTTCTTCAAGGACCCGATTGAAAACGGGAAGGATGCGATCTTCGGTCTGGACATTCCGTTGATGCGCTTGGTGCACGTGCTGCACGCCGCTGCACAAGGGTACGGCCCGGAAAAGCGAATCATCTTGCTACACGGGCCGGTGGGGTCGTCGAAGAGCACGATCGCGCGACTGCTCAAGAAGGGGGTCGAGCGCTACTCCCGAACTCCCGAGGGCGCGCTCTACACCTACGAGTGGACCAACTTGCATTCCACCGGACTCGCAGGAGGCGACGACGTGTTCCCCTGTCCGATGCACGACGAGCCACTTCGGTTGATTCCCGCCGAGTGGCGCGAGCGGGCGGTACAAGAGCTCCGGTTGGGCGACGACCGGAGGCGTGTGCAGGTGCAAGGCGAGCTCAACCCCGCGTGTCGGTTCATCTTCCGAAGCCTGCTCGATCGCTACGACGGCGACTGGTCCAGGGTGATGAGCAACCACATCAAGGTTAGGCGCCTGGTGTTGAGCGAGCAGGACCGCGTGGGCATCGGCACGTTCCAGCCGAAGGACGAGAAGAACCAGGACTCGACTGAGCTAACCGGCGACATCAACTACCGAAAGATCGCCGAATACGGCTCCGATTCGGACCCGCGAGCCTTCAATTTCGACGGCGAGTTCAACATCGCGAATCGCGGCGTGGTCGAGTTCGTAGAGGTTTTGAAACTGGATGTTGCCTTCCTCTACGACCTGCTCGGGGCCACCCAAGAGCACAAAATCAAGCCGAAGAAGTTCGCTCAGACTGACATCGACGAAGTGATCATCGGTCACACGAACGAGGCGGAGTACAAGAAGCTCATCAACAACGAGTTCATGGAAGCTCTCCGCGACCGCACGATCAAGATCGACATCCCGTACATCACCAAGATGAACGAAGAGATCAAGATCTACCAGAAGGACTTCAGCTCCGCGCGCCTGCGCGGAAAGCACGTCGCGCCGCATACGCTCGAGGTCGCGGCCATGTGGGCGGTCTTGAGTCGACTCGAAGAGCCCAAGAAGCATCAGCTCTCGTTGCTGCAGAAGCTGAAGCTCTATGACGGCAAGATCCTCCCCGGATACACGCAGGACAACGTGAAGGAGCTTCGCAAAGAATCAAACCGTGAGGGCCTCGAGGGAATGTCGCCCCGGTACGTGCAGGACAAGATCAGCAACTCGCTCGTGCGCGAAGGCACCGAGGGGTACATCAACCCGTTCATGGTGCTCAACGAGCTCGAAAAGGGCCTTAGCGCGTCGCTCACCGTCGGCGATGACCAGCGCAAGCGCTACGGCGAGTTGATCGGCGTCGTGAAGGCCGAGTACGACGAAATGGTCAAGAACGAAGTCCAGCGCGCGATCAGCGCCGACGAAGACGCGATCGGGCGGCTGTCCGCGAACTACGTCGACAACATTCGCGCCTACTTGATGAAGCAGAAGGTGAAGAACAAGTACACCGGCAAGGACGAAGAGCCGGACGAGCGCCTGATGCGATCGATCGAAGAGAAGATCGACATCACGGACGCTCGTAAAGACGACTTCCGCCGAGAGATCATGAACTTCATCGGTCACCTGGCGCTGGAGGGGAAGAAGTTCACCTACGAAACGAACGACCGGCTGCGTCGCGCGCTCGAGATGAAGCTCTTCGAGGACCAGAAAGATTCGATCAAGCTCTCGAGTTTCGTGTCGAACGTCATCGACAAGGAAACGCAAGACAGGATCGACATCATCAAGAACCGGCTCATCAAATACTTCGGTTACAACGAGGCGTCGGCAACGGATGTGCTCGCGTACGTCGCCAGTATCTTCGCAAGGGGCGACGTGAAGGAGTAACGGGTGTCGCTGCGAATCGACCAGGATCATTCCCGGTTCCGCAACATCGTGCGCGGTCGGATTCGGCAGAATCTGCGCAAGTACATCTCCAAAGGGGAGCTGCTTGGCAGGCAGGGGAAAGACATCGTGTCGATCCCAATCCCTCACATCGACATTCCCAAGCTACGTTTCGGCGACAAACAGCAGGGTGGCGTTGCGCAGGGCGACGGGGAGCCTGGCGACGCGCTATCTGGTGATCCGCAGGACGGCGACGGCCAAGGAAAGGCCGGCGATCAAGCGGGCGACCACGCGCTCGAAGTGGAGCTCACGCTCGACGAGTTGGCAGACATCCTCGGCGAGGAGCTCGAGCTTCCCAACATCGAGAACAAGGGCAAGAGCGCGATCGTCGACAAGAAGGATCGCTACGTCGGCGTTCGCAACGTGGGTCCAAACTCGTTGCGCCACTTCAAGCGAACCTTCCGAAGCGCGCTACGTCGTCAGATCGCGCTCGGCACGTACGACCCGAAACGCCCGATAATCATCCCGACCCGCGACGACATGCGGTACAAGTCGTGGAAGACAGAGGAAGAGCCAGTCGCGAATGCCGTCATCATCTACATGATGGATGTGTCCGGCTCGAT
Source organism: Deltaproteobacteria bacterium (assembly GCA_041821485.1). Lineage (GTDB taxonomy): Bacteria > Myxococcota_A > Polyangia > Polyangiales > Houyiibacteriaceae > SG8-38. The sequence continues at coordinate 13,519 of JBGUEF010000007.1, read as the reverse complement.
GGGCGACGAGCAAAAAGAGATCGTCCGCATCGAATCGTTCTGGATCGACACCTGGCTTCGCAAGCAATACAAAGACATCGAAACGCGCTTCATCATTCATGACGCGGCGGCGCGAGAAGTCGATCGCGACACGTTCTTCCGAACCAGAGAGTCCGGCGGCACGATGATCTCCTCGGCGTACCGGCTCGCGGCCGACATGATCGAACGTGACTATCCGTCCGAGCAATGGAACATCTATCCGTTCCACTTCTCAGACGGCGACAACTGGAGCGTCGATGACACCTTGCTGTGTGTCGACATCCTCAAGAAGCTCCTCCTCCCCTCGTCGAACGTCTTTTGCTACGGCCAGGTCGACAGCCCGTACGGCTCCGGCCAGTTCATCAAGGACCTCAAAGAGCACTTCTCAGATGACGAGCAGTTGATCACGAGCGAGATCAACGACCGCGACGCGATCGTCGAGTCGATTCGAGAGTTTCTGGGGAAAGGCAGGTAGCGCGTGGCCCAGTTCGCCCTGAAAACCGCCCTTCCGAACTACCTCCGCGACGAGCAGAAGCGAATCGAACAGTTCGTGCGGAACGTCGGGCTGGACGTATTCCCGACGATCTTCGAAGTCCTGAGCTACGACCAGATGAACGAGATCGCCGCGTACGGTGGCTTCCCCACGCGCTACCCGCATTGGCGCTGGGGGATGGAGTACGAACGGCTCAGCAAGAGCCACGAGTACGGTCTTTCGAAAATCTACGAGTTGGTGATCAACAACAGCCCGGCGATCGCGTACTTGCTCGAGGGCAATAGCCTGGTCGATCAGAAGCTCGTGATGGCGCACGTGTACGCGCACGTCGATTTCTTCAAGAACAACTTCTGCTTTCGCATGACGAGTCAGGGGCGTGACCCCAAAAGCGGGGCCGACGTTCGCAAGTGGATCGACACGATGGCCAATCACGGTGCGATCATCCGTAAGTGGGCGAACCGCATTGGCCTCGAGACCATCGAGCAGTTCATCGATGCGTGCTTGAGCCTCGAAAACCTCATCGACCCCCAGAAGCCTTTCTTGCCCAAGGAGATGTCGCCAAGCACCTCCGAAGAAGAAGAACCTCCCGAGGCGCCCGAGGTCCCCCTGTTACGAGTCGACCGCGAGTACATGGAGTCCTTCATCAACCCCGAAGAGTTCGTCGAGTCCCAAAAGAAGAAGCTCGCCGAAGAAGCAGAGCTGGCGCAACGCTTTCCCACGGAGCCTCAGCGCGACGTGCTAGGCTTCTTGCTCGAGAACGCACCACTTCAGCGCTGGGAGCGCGAGTGCCTCACCGTCATTCGCACCGAGGCGTACTACTTCCTGCCGCAGATGCAGACCAAGATCATGAACGAGGGCTGGGCCAGCTACTGGCACTCGCGGCTCATGACGGAGCACATCTGCGACGCGAGTGAGATCGTCGACTACGCCGACCGTTGCGCGAGCGTGCTGGCGACATCCCCAGGGCAACTCAACCCGTACAAGCTCGGAATCGAGCTCTTTCGGCACATCGAGGACCGCTGGAACCGGGGGCAGTTCGGCAAAGAATGGGACGACTGCCAGGACTGGGAGCTCCGGCGCCATTGGGACCGCCGGACTGGGCTCGGACGTGAGAAGATCTTCGAGGTTCGGGCCCTGTACAACGACGTGACCTTCATCGACGAGTATCTCACCGAGGACTTCGTGTTCGATCAGAAGATGTATTCATTCGGCTACAACCAGCGAAACGATCGCTGGGAGATCGAGAGCCGCACCTTCCAGGACGTCAAGAACCAACTGCTCACGAGCCTGACCAACGCCGGCAATCCGATCATCTCCGTCGTCGACGCGAACCACGGAAACCGCTCGGAGCTGCTCCTCCAGCACACCCACCAGGGCGCCGACCTACGCCTAGACTGGGCTAAAGAGGTCGTGAAGGCGCTTTGCCGGGTTTGGACGCGCCCCGTCGAGATCCACACCATCGTCGACGAGAAGCCAAGCGCCCTTCGCTTCGACGGCAAGGACCACTCGCAGAAGTCGCTCTAGAAACCGACGCAATTGGCGAAGCGGATCGTCGTTGGTCCACCGCCCACGGCGGCAACGTCAAACCCGGCCTCCGTGGTGTCGCTGATCAACGAGCGGCATTCAAGGCCGAAAACCACGTCGCTGCCTTCGACGGACACGTCCGACAGCTGGCAGGGTTGCATCATCGACGGCGTCTCGCGTCCGCACGCACCGAGGTTATAGCGCACTTGGTCTTCGGTGATCGTGACGTTGCACGCGAGCTGTTCTACGACATCGCCACCGGTGTCGATGGTCGCGCCCATGAGTTCGAAGCCGAACTTGCCTCCTAGGTCGACTTGGAGTGACACGATCCTCGCGCCGTCGGCCCGCTTGACGGCCTCACAAATCCCGATGATTGGATAGCCGCACAGCTCTTGCCGATGCTCGCCCACGATCGCCCGTCGACCCCCGCTGCCAAGACAGGGGATGTCCGCCAACGATCCGCAATCCACCTCACGGTCCGCAGGGCACGTCAGGTTCCATTGCGCATCCACGTACACCGGACCCCCACTCTCCGCACAGGAAAGCGACAGCACCGGTAGCAGCAGGCACATCAAACGGCTCGTCTTCATCCCCAACCCCACGCGATCAGGTTAGCGAGACGGCCAAAGTCCCGCAACTATGGAGCAAAAAGGGCCTTCCTGGGGCCATACTTTGCAGCGCACCAGCGAGTCAGGCTAAGAAAGGCCAGCCCGATGCTCGAGCTGCTCACCAATCCAGACGCGTGGATCGCGTTAGCCACGCTGACCTTGCTCGAGATCGTCCTCGGCATCGACAACATCGTCTTCATCGCGATCCTGGCCTCGCGCCTCCCGGTCGAGAAGCAGGGGCTCGCCTATCGCCTGGGCCTGCTCGGGGCGATGGTCACGCGAATCGCCCTGCTGATGACGATCAACTGGGTGATGCAACTGACCGAACCCTTATTCGAAGTCGTCGGGCATTCGTTCTCGGGTCGTGACCTCATTCTCCTCGGAGGCGGGCTGTTCCTGATCGCAAAAAGCACCCAGGAGATCTACGAAAAGGTCGAAGGGGAGACCGAGGAAGACATCCGGGGCTGGTTCAGCGGTCTGCCTGGCGTGGTCGGCCAGATCATGATTCTCGACATCATCTTTTCCCTCGACTCGGTGATCACCGCGGTCGGCATGGCCGAGGACATCGAGGTGATGGTGACCGCAGTGGTCATCGCGATCGCGGTCATGCTGCTATTCGCGAAGCAGATCGGTGACTTCGTCAACAAGTACCCCTCGATGAAGATCCTCGCCCTATCCTTCCTCTTGCTGATCGGAGTTCTGCTGACCGCCGAGGGGCTCGGGCAGCACATCAACAAGGGCTACATCTACTTCGCGATGGCGTTTGCCCTGATGGTCGAGCTCCTCAACATCCGCTTTCGAGCGAAGCTAGAGCCGATGTAACGAGATTTTTGCTGCGGCTGCCGCTCGCATGCGCCAGAATCGGCCGCGATGCGGTTGGCGCCTCTCATAGGACCGGACCTTCAAGATGCGATCGCGATCGGCCCCGAGGCCGTTCGCGAGGCGGTCTCCGAGTTCCACCCTGAGGACATCGCCGAGCTCCTCGAGGACTTGTCAGCGAGGGAGGCAGTCGTGCTCGTGCGCGCGCTACCTACCGAAACCGCAGCCGATGTCGTCGAGCGGCTGAGCCCGCATCGCCAGGTCCTCGTGTTCAACGCGATCGATACGGGCCGCGCGGTCGAGCTCCTCGGAGAAATGGACCCAGACGATCGTGTCGACCTCCTGCAGGAGCTCGAGGAGGACGACGCGACGGCCTTGCTGGTGGCGCTCGAACGCCGAGAGCCCGAAGCCGCCGAAGAGGTTCGAGAGCTGGTTCGGTACGAGCCCGAGACTGCCGGTGGCCTGATGACCACCGAGTTCGCATCCCTACCTCCAGACACGAAGGTTTGGGAAGCAATGGAAGCTGCGCGGCGCTTTGGCCGCGAAGACATGGCGGAGATGCTCTACTACATCTACGTCTGCGGGCCGCGCGGTGAGCTACTCGGTGTCGTATCTTTACGAGACTTGATCCTGAGTGAACCGGGGCAGGCGCTTTCGGAGATCATGACCGAGAACGTCTTCCAGGTTTCGGCTTTCGACGACCAGGAGAAGGTCGCACATGCGATCGCCCGGTACGATTTGGCAGCCTTGCCGGTGGTCGACAATCTGTCGCGCATGCTTGGCGTGGTGACCGTCGATGACGTCGTCGACGTCGTCATTGAGGAGGCCACCGAAGACGCGCAGAAGATGGGCGGCGTCATGCCGTTAGAGGACTCGTACTTCGAAACGGGCTGGGCCGAGTTCGTGTGGAAGCGCGGCTCCTGGCTCGTGCTGCTTTTCATCGCGCAGCTGCTGACCGCAACGGTCATCCGCGAGAACCAAGACATCCTCGCTGCGACCGTCGAGCTCGTCCTCTTCATTCCGCTGATTATCGCATCGGGCGGCAACGCTGGGTCGCAGTCAGCGACCCTGGTCATCCGCGCAATGGCAGTGGGCGAGCTGAAGCCTAGAGACTGGGCCAAGGTGGCCGGTCGCGAGCTCCTGATCGGGCTTTCGCTCGGGATCGCTCTTGGACTGATCGGCTTTGCAAGAGGCTGGTTTGCCGGCGAAACCGTGCCTCCCATGGCAATCGCTTCGGCCGTGGGCGCGAGCATCCTGGCGATCGTCACCTTGAGCACCATGATCGGTTCGCTGCTGCCACTCCTGATTCGCCGTGCAGGGCTCGATCCCGCCGTGTCGTCGACGCCATTCATCGCGTCAATCGTCGACATCCTGGGGCTCATCGTCTACTTCGCCGTCGCGAACGTGATTTTGCACTCGTTCTTCGTTGGCTAGCCTCTCGATCTTGGTCCCAGGCATGTTAGGCTGCCCCCTTCGTAACGGGAGCCATACATGCCGCATGTGACCATCAACTACACCCAAGACATCGACACTGTGTACCAGTTCGTGACCAACCCGGAACACATCAAGAAGCGCTGCGAGGCGCAAGGTGAACGGAACGTCCGGATCGAAGTCGAGGAATCGGGCGGCACGAAGGTCATCACTTCGACGCGAGAGATCGATAGCGACCTCCCCGGCTTTGCAAAGAGGCTATTCAGCGCGACCAACACGATCATCGAACGACGCGAGTGGCGCGACGCAGGCGACAAGAAGACCTGCAAGAGTCACATCGACGTCGTCGGAACCCCCGGCAAGATCGACTCCAACGTCACAATCTCCCCGGCCGGCAGCGGTTGCACCTACGACATCGAGTTCGAGGTCACCGCGAAGGTGCCCCTCATCCGCAAGAAGCTGGAACAGTTCATCGCCAAGACCACAGCCGAGGGCATGCGCGACGAGCACGACTACAATCAGCGCACGCTCAACGCGGCCGGCTGAGCGCGGCGCGTCAGTTTGTGAGCTCAACTGGTGAGCTCAGGTCGCGAGCTCAGTTCGTGGGCTCGGGGACGAGATAGTCTTCGCCTTCCCAGAAATCACACTTCTCGGCGGCGTTGCTGCCCAGCGACACGGTCTTGTCGAGGGCCAAGTACGGGTCGGCTACCGCGTCGTAGGCGGGCCACTCGACGCCGCCTTGATCGTTTGGATTCCCGGTCGCGGCGAAGCGCGAGAAGTAGCCCAGCATGTCGAGCCACATACGCTGGTCGGCCGTACCGTCTTCCCACTCATTCAAGATGAGCTTCAACCCGTCGCTGAGATCAAAGCCCAGAATGGGGCTGTACCCGAAGACGTAGGGCATATCGGAGCCATGAAACGCGTCGAGGCCGTAGCTGGGAAGCTCCCCTTCGAGGACACCGAACTGGACTGCAAGCTCAAGCTGCGAGTGACCGTCCGGATACTCGAACTGGTAGAGGTACGCTGGGACGAATGCGGCTAGTTTCGCGATCTCGGTCTTGCCGGGACATCGGAAGATCGTGTCCGTCGCAACCGCCGCGAGCGCGACGGCGGGCTCCGAGTAGTCCTCGAGCGGATACTCCTCTGCCGCTCTTTGCGCGAGCTCGGTGTTCCCGCCGAGGAGATGAGCGATCAGGGCCACGTAGTTTTCTTCGGTCACTTCGAAAGACGGATCCGCAAGCTCCCCGATCCAAACGAAAAGCCTCGCCTCTTCCCGGGTGAAGCCCACGATGGTCGGAACCTGATTGAAGTTGCCCGAGGTGAACGAGTCACTCGGCTGCTCGGTGAAGAACGAGCCATCGAGAATGGGTCCCCAGCTACCGCCGGGCTCATCGCTGGGAGTGAAACCGAAGTTCGGAGGCTGCGGCAGTGCCGCGAGCACGTCCTTCACGGGCTTGGCCCGCATGCAAGCCAGCACGTCGTCCGAGGAGTCGCAGGCCAGGGCTTCGGCAAAGGCGTCTCCCTGGGCCTCGGCTGCCGCGAGCTCCAACCACGGCCGCTCACAGGAGCCACTCTGTAGAATGGCCTTGTGGAACAGACCTGCGCTCTTGGGCGACGCAAGATGGCTGCACACGCTGAACGCGCCCGCGGACTCTCCAAAAATTGTCACGTTGTCGGGGTCGCCACCGAATGCCGAAATATTCTCTTGAACCCACACCAGCGCGGCGGTCTGATCCATCAGGCCGTAGTTGCCGGAGGCGTCCTCGGAGCTCTCCGCGGTCAGCTCGGAATGGGCTAGAAAGCCGAGTTGGCCTAGCCGGTAGTTCATGCTGACTACGACCGTGCCGGTTTCGCGCGCGATCAGGTCGCCCGCGGTGCCACCGTCGGCCTGAACCCCCTCACCGACGGTGAAGCCTCCACCGTGAATCCACACCATCACGGGCAAGTCGACCCCTTCCGTCGGCGTGTCGACGTTGATGTAGAGACAGTCCTCTCTCGGCGCGACGCCCGGAACGGGGAGGCCCAAGAAAGCAGCCTGAGGGCAAGCGCTCGACCTCTCCGTCGTGGCAAGCGTCTCGGTCCATGGTGCTGGACCGACGGGCGGCTTCCAACGGAGGTCACCGAGGGGCGGTGCCGCGTAGGGAACGCCGCGGTACGAGAACACGCCGTCATCCTCCAAGCCCTCCACGGGACCCGAGGCTGTGTCCACAACGAGACCGCGAGGACTCGTGGCGCTGCCACTGCTAGTGCCGCAACCGGCCAGGGTGGCTGCAAGAAAGACGAAACCAAGAACGAGCTGCTGACGCATCGAAGACCTCCGAAACTAAGGCGCGGAGGCTAGAGCACGCGCCGCACCTACGCTATCCCACATCACTCAGCCTGCGAAAACCGCGCGATCCCGGGCCCAGTCGCGCAGGGCGTCGATGCGCTCGGCCATCGTTACGGACAGCGGCTTGGTCAGCTCGACCTCGTCGGCGATTGCCTCGGTCGTGAGATCTTCGTGGCGGGAGAACGCCGTGTAGAGTGCTGACACGACGGCTTGCTCGATTTCGGCGCCACTGAAACCCTCGGTGAGATCCACGAGCCGAGGGAGGTCGAACTTGGCAGGGTCGCGCTTTCTGCGCTCCAGGTGAATCTCCAAAATGCGTTTGCGGGCTTCCTCGCGGGGGAGATCGACGAAGAAGATTTCGTCGAAGCGGCCCTTGCGCATCAGCTCGGGCGGGAGCTTGGAAATGTCGTTCGCGGTCGCGATGACGAAGACGCTCTCCTTTTTGTCCTGAAGCCAGGCGAGGAAGGTGCCGAAGATCCGCTGCGCGGGTCCGCCCTCGGCGTCCTCCTGAGAAAGCGCTTTTTCGATCTCGTCCATCCAGAGGACCACCGGCGCCATGGCCTCGGCGAGCTTGATCGCGCGCTTCAGGTTCTTCTCACTCTCGCCGACGTAGCGGTTGTAGAGGTTGGAGGGGTCGAGACGGATCAGCGGAAGCTTCCACTCCGCGGCCACCGCCTTGGCACACAAGCTCTTGCCGCAACCCTGCACGCCGATCAGGAGCAGGCCCTTCGGAGGAGAGAGTCCGTACTCCCTGGCTTTCTTGGGATCTTCAAAGGCCGCCTGCCGTTTCCGAAGCCAGCCCTTGAGCTCGTCCAGGCCCGCGACGTCACCCATATCGTGCTCGTGAGGAAAGTACTCGAGCACGCCCGAGCGCTCGATGATCTGGCGCTTGGCTTCGAGCACCCGGACGATGTCCTCACGCCCGAGCACACCGTCCTCGACGACGGCCTGGGTAATGATCTTCTGCACCTCGAAGAAAGTGAGGCCGTGCAACGCGGAAAGCAGCTTGGATACGTCGGCGCTCGAGAGCTGGACCTTGACGTGAAGCCGCAGCGCCAAGTCGCGCAGCACCGCTTGGACGAACGAGTGATACGCCTCGGACGACGGCGCATGTAGGTTCATCGGCGTGAACAGGTGCTCGATCGCCGGAGGCACGTCCAGGCCGTGGCCCGACACGACCAGGGCGCCTCGGTGCCCGAAGTACTTCTTGTGGATGTTCTTGATCTGGGCAATGACGGTCGGCTCATGGAGGTAGGGGCCGAGTCCCCGTAGGTGGAAGATCGCCTCGAGGTTGGAGCGCTCGATGAAGGCCAGCACCTTGTGGGGCGGCCCGCTGTCGGGGGTGTGCCCTGGGTCGGGCAGCTCGCGGCGAAGGCCATCCACCTGGGTCCACGAGAAGAGCGGCAGGCCGGTATGCTCGGCGGCGTGCTCGAGCAGAACGTGGACTCGGTCCTCCTCGACGGTATCCACCAGCAAAAGCGGGTGGTGTGCGCGAATCAAGATCTCCAGTTCGCGTAACTGGTCAGCGGACGGCGGGACTGCGAGAAGCACGATCCCAGGATCGAAGGTTGCCAGGGGGGTGTCAAACTACTGTGAGTTGACAGCGGGGAACGCGAATCTACACTCGGCCGCATGGCAACTTTGGGCGATAAACTAGTCGACAAGCGCATCGTGGAACGCAACATCGCGAAGGGCTTGATTTCGAAGCAAGATTACGAGCAACATCTGACCGACCTCCAGGACCGCGAAGGCGCGTACGATCACGTCGAGATCGACCCAGGCGACTCGCAGGACGACTTGCAAGCGGAGTAGTTTCCATGAGTGAGGAAGACAGCGCACCTCCGAGCATCGACTTCAACACCTTCGTGTTGTCCTTGAGCACATCCGCGCTGATGCACCTCGGCACACTGCCGGGCGCAGAAGATGACTTGACGGTCAACCTTGCCCACGCGAAGCAGTCGATCGACTGCATTGCGCTGCTCGAAGAGAAGACCCGAGGGAACCTCACCGGAGAGGAAGAGCGCCTGATTACCGAGGTGCTTTACGACCTGCGCCTTCGCTTCGTCGCGGCGCGCAAAGCAGCGGACGGCTAGGGCGGAGGCGCTGCCGACCCCATTGGGGGATGGGGTACGCCGAAAGCCCAAGCTCGGGTATGCTCATCCGATGAGCGGCAAGACCAGCACCCACTACCGGACCTGCAACCTCTGCGAGGCGATGTGCGGAGTCGAGGTCGAGATCGACGGCGACGAAGTCGTTTCGATTCGCGGCGACGAGCGAGACGTCTTCAGTCGGGGGCACGTGTGCCCGAAGGCCACGGCGCTGAAAGATCTCTACGAGGACCCCGACCGCTTGAAGCAACCGGTGCGCCGAGTGGGGGATCGCTGGGAGCCGATCTCATGGGACGAAGCGTTCGAAGAAGTGGTGGATCGAGTTCAGCGGATTCAGGAAGAGCACGGCAGGGACGCGGTCGGGGTTTATCTCGGAAATCCGAACGCTCACAACTTCGGGACACTCGTCTTCGGGCCTCCCTTCCTTCGGACTCTGGGGTCGAAGAACCGCTTCTCGGCCACCTCGTGCGACCAGTTGCCGTTGATGCTGGCTTCGTACTTCATGTTCGGTCATCAGCTTCTTTTCCCCATTCCCGATGTCGACCGAACCGATTTCATGATGCTGATCGGTGCAAACCCGCTCGCCTCCAATGGCAGCATCATGGCAGCACCTGGCATCAAGAAGCGCCTCGAAGCGATCGGCAAGCGCGGCGGAAAGGTCGTCGTCATCGACCCACGCCGTTGCGAGACCGCCCGGGTCGCCAACGAGCACGTGTTCATTCAGCCAGGGACCGATGCGCTCTTCTTGTTGGGAATGCTTCACGAGGTCTGCGCCGCAGGAATCGACTTGGGCCGCATCTCCGACAGCGTGAAGAACGTTGATCGTATCCTCGAACTCGCGAAGGCCTACCCGCCCGAAGAAAGCGAGGCGATTACCGGCGTGGCTGCCACGACGGTCAAGCGGCTCGCGCGCGAGCTCCGAGCTGCGCCGAAGGGCGTGTTGTACGGCCGCGTGGGAGCATGCACGCAGGAGTTCGGCGGCCTTTGCATGTGGCTGATCAACGTCCTCAACGCGGTGACCGGCAACCTCGACGAGCCCGGCGGCTCGATGTTCTCTTCGCCCGCAATCGATGTACGGGGGACGGTGGGCGGATTCGGGGCCGGACGAGGTTCGTATGGCCGTTGGAAGAGCCGTGTCCGTGGGTTCCCCGAGTTCGGTGGCGAGCTTCCGGCTTCGGTCATGGCCGAAGAGATGCTCACCGAGGGCAAGGGCCGGATTCGCGCAATGATCACGCTCGCCGGCAACCCGGTCTTGTCGACTCCGAACGGCAGTCAGGTCGACCAGGGTTACGCCTCGTTGGATTACGCGGTGTCGATCGACTTCTTCATCAATGAGACGAGCCGTCACGCCAATATCATCTTGCCGCCGGTGTCCCCAATCCAACGGAGCCACTATGACCTTGCGCTCTACCTGACCGCCGTGCGGAACGTCACCAAGTACTCGTCCGCGCCGTTTGCATTGAAGGACGGTGAGCTCGACGATTGGCAAATCCTCACCGAGCTCACTTGCCGCCTTGCGGCGCGGCGGCACGGGAAACTGAGCAAGCAGTACCTGACTGCGCGGGCAACGCAGGTAGCCGGGCCGGAGCGAGTGCTCGACCTCGGTCTACGGCTCGGCGCGTACGGCAAGAGGCTCAACCCGCTCGGCACCGGCCTTTCGCTTGGCAAGCTCAGAAAGAACCCACACGGCATCGATCTCGGTCCGATGCAGTCGACGCTCCCGGAGGCGCTTCCGGAGAAACACGGGCCCGTCGATCTAGCCCCCGATCTTTTCGTCGAGGACCTCGGCCGTCTGCGAGCGCGCTTCCTGGGTGCAGGATCGACCGCGTCCGACGGGCAACTCCTGCTGATCGGCAGGCGGCAGCTCCGGAGCAACAACTCCTGGATGCACAACAGCAAGCGCCTGATGAAAGGGAAGTCACGGTGCACGGTCATGATCAATCCCAACGACGCAGAACGTCTTGGTGTGAACTCGGGTGACATGGTGACCCTGAGCTCGCGAGTCGGGAAGGTCGAGGCGCCCGCCGAGGTGACCAGCGACATGATGGCAGGCGTGGTGAGCCTCCCCCACGGCTTCGGGCACGGGCGCGACGGCGTACAATTGAGCGTGGCCACCGATCACCCGGGCGTGAGCATCAACGATCTCACCGACGAGCTCCACATCGACGTGCTCAGCGGCAATGCGGCGTTTAGCGGCGTGCCCGTTACGCTCCGGACCGCGGCACAGGTCGCGGCAGCGGAGTGAGCCCCCCTAGCGGCGGCGCCTCATCGGCTGACGGGGCTGCCGGATGCGCACAGGAACAGGTGCCGGAGGCGGGCTGAGCAAGCCCTCAATCGCGTCGACCAAGGCATCCAAAACCTGGCGCACACGATCGGAGAGCTTTTTCGTCTTTTGGGCCACCTTAGTTTCATAATGGGCCCAACAGTGTCCCTGTCAACAGCTACCGCGATATTGTCCAGCAATTCCCAGCCGAAGGAGTGCGCATGCACGTCCACTTGATCGGGGTTGCAGGCACGGGAATGAGCGCTCTGGCGGCGCTGCTCGTCGAAGCCGGACATCGGGTGAGCGGGAGCGATACCGCATTCGATCCGCCCGTGGGCCCGTACCTCGCGGAGCTCGGCATCCAGTGCTTAGAAGGGTGGCGGAGCTCGAACCTGGACCCGAACCCCGACTTGGTCGTCGTCGGGAACGTGTGCCGTCGAGACAATCCGGAGGCACAGGAGGCGATGACCCGTGGGCTTCCGACCGTGTCCATGCCTGGCGCGCTTGCGGAGCACGTGCTGTCGCATCGCCGGCCATTGGTGGTTGCCGGCACCCACGGAAAAACGACGACCTCTACTCTGCTCGCGTACCTGTTGCAGCAGGTTGGAATAGACGCGGGATTCTTCATTGGCGGGCTTCCACTGAATTTCGAACGAAGCTCGCGACTCGGCGCCGAGGGCGCGCCCTTCGTGATCGAAGGGGACGAGTACGACAGCGCATTCTTCGAGAAGGTGCCGAAGTTCTGGAGCTACCGTCCGGCCGCGGCAATCCTGACCTCGATCGAGTACGACCACATCGACATCTTTCCGGACGCAGACAGCTACGTAGATGCGTTTCGAAAGTTCGTGGGTCTGCTTCCAAAGGACGGCTGGCTGTTCGCATGGGCAGGCGACCCACTGGCCCGCGAGGTCGCATCGGCGGCGCCGTGCAGGGTGCGGTTCTATGCGCTGGACGGTGACGACTGCGGCGACATCCAGCCGATGTGGCTCGGCATGCGTGCTCCGGGCGGTGCCATGGATCTATTCGGTGGGGGCTCGTTGTGTGGGCGCGCCCAGCTTCCGCTGCTCGGCCGCCACAACGCCCGCAACACCCTCGCCGCCCTGGCGATGGCCAGCGAAGCCGCAGGCGCGCCACTCGACCGATTGATCGCGGCCCTCCCCGACTTCCGTGGAACCAAGCGCCGCCAAGAGCTCGTCGGGATCACGAACGGCGTACACGTCTATGACGACTTTGCGCACCACCCGACGGCCGTGAAGGAAACGCTAGCCGGATTCCGAGAGCGAGTCGGAGGAAGACTGATCGCAGTCTTCGAACCGCGGAGCGCGACAGCATCGAGGCGTCTGCATCAGCACGCATATCCCGATGCGTTCGCGGCCGCCGATGTGTGCATCTTCGCGCCGGTGGGACGAAGTGAAATCGCCGCCGAAGAGAAGCTGGACACTGAGGCAATCGCGGAGGCGATCAGGAGTCGCGGGGGAGCAGCGCAAGCGTGCACCAGTGTGGAGGAAGCGGTTGAGTCCGCGGTCTCGCACGCGACGCCCGGCGACACGATCGTCGTGATGTCGAACGGGCGCTTCGAGGATGCGCCCGATCGAATCCTAGTCGGACTCATGAAGCGCTGACGCTGGCACTGGACGAAAACCCCGCCGAACGCGGGAGCCTAGCTTCGAGGGTAAGGCGCTGTGGCCTTGCCGGCGTCCTTCCAGCCCTTGATACCTTCACGCATGATGTGCACGTTCTCGTACCCACTCGCAGAGGCTCGCTCGGCGGCTGCGTCGGAGGCGGTGCAGTTTGTGTTCGAGCAATAGAAGATCAGGTCTTTGCCCTTGTCTTCGGGAAGCTGCGTGAGCTCGTACTTGTACGACGAGGTCAGGATGATCGCATCGGGCACCGTGCCGTTCTTTTCTCGGGTGCTTTCCGAGTTGG
>JBGUEF010000006.1:0-29175 GCA_041821485.1 Deltaproteobacteria bacterium | reverse complement strand
GTACATTGCGCAAAACGGTGCCCGCCTGAATCAGCCCGGCGAGCAGGATGCCGTCCCAGTCCCCGGCGTCGGCGATCATGCGAATCGGCATTGCCGGAGTTCCCGAGGCGACCAGCGTGCCTTCCTCCGCACCGGTGGATACCTGGAGGCGTCGGCTCGACGCGAACCGCATCTCGGTGCCCGGCGCGACAGTCATCGTGCTGCCTCCGCGAACCAAAATGCCGTTGCTCAGGTAGAACGGCACGTCGAAGTTCTTCCACGCGGCGTTGGCTCTGCTGACCACCGACCCTCGGACGAAAACGCGATCCTCTCCGTTGCCAGTGAGATCGAGATTGGCGCCGAGCGTGGAGACGTCGTCCGAGCCGATGCTGATTGGCGAGCGCCCGTTTGCGGTGAGCTGGTTGTCAGCGAACCAGTCCATCGTATCGGTGCCCGCACCCGACTGGGCGAACAGGTAGTTCAAGCTCTCCCGGATGATCGAGCGCTGGATGTCAGGTGCAGACCCGCTGAGCACCTCCACGGCGCCTCGATTGGTGTCGGTGTTCCGTCGTCCACCGAATTCCACGACCACGTTTCGAAGCGCGGTCGTGGCCGAAATGATGTTGGCGCCAAAGCGAAGACCCCGGTAGTGGCCGCCGGGCGCTGGGCCGCCGACGTCTTGAAGACGGGTGAACACGATCTGATCACCCAGGCCAGGCTCGCCACCGTTTGCGATCAGAGCGCCCGCGCTGTTCGCGCCGACATCCATTCGGAGATTCGTGTTGCCGGCGAACATCACGACAGCGCCCGGCTCCAGCGTAACGGTCGCGCCGTTCTCGATTCGCACATCACCGGTGACCACGTGAGGGCTGTCGATGGCTGCAAGCGTGATGTCCGAAACGATGCTTCCACTCAGGGTCGAGCCGTCACCCTCGGTGACCGTGAATCGCTTCGCGAGGGTAGTGGTCGAGCCCTGGTCGACGATGACATCGTGGACCCCCGACGGACGGCCGAGGTCGACGGGAACGGTCGCGGTCAGCGTGTTCTCGTCGACGAACGCAGTTGTCAGCGTCTCGGTGTACGCTCCGAGTACGAGACGGATCGCTGGAGTTGCCGCGCTGACGAACCCAGCACCACGAACGACGATCGGAACATCGGATTGGCGGCGTCCAGCGGCCGGCGTGATCGAGTCAACGCTGGGCGGCGCTGCAACCACCACGATATCGATCGTGACGCTATCCATTCCTTCGCTATTGGTCGCCACGATATCGAAGGAGTGAGGCCCGATGTCCGCTTCTTCGGGAGCGGGCTGCGCCGTAGACGCAGAGAGCAGGCCCGTGAGCGGATCAAAATCAAGGAAGTCCGGCAGCGTGCCCGCGATGGTCAATACGGGGGTGGGATTGCCGGTGGCGGTGGCCGAAGCGCCCGGGAAAGGTTCCCCGACCTCGAGCCTGAACATCGTGTCCGGCGTCACGGTGAGGATCGGGGTTGCCGGCGGATAGACCGCATCGACAGTGATCGTCTCTTCGTCGCCCTCGCCGAGCACGTTCTGCGCCCGTACCGAGTAGCTGTACTCGATCTCGCCGTTCGTGTCGGACGCCGTGAAGCTCACCTCCCCGGTACTCGGATCGATGGTGATCGGCAGGTCCGCGGGGACGGTCGCCCCCACGAGAGTCCATACTACGCTCGCACTCTCGGTCCCCGGCGTGAGATTGACATCATAGTTGTAGACCGTTCCGACGAACATCGTCGCGGGCGGCGGAACCGTAACGAGGTCAATCTCCGGAACGGGCGGACGCGGATCCACCGTCACGGTGAACTCCTGCGCGTTCGGCTCGCCGAGCCCGTTGTCAACCTGGAGCGCGATGCTGTAGTCGCCCGGCATCGCGCCAGCGGTGTCCCACTCGACCGTCACCGCAGCCCCTTCCGGCGGGCTCGTAACGATGGTCACTCCGGAAGCCGGCGTGCCCATCGACGGAGCTTCCACGCTCCATCGAATCGTCGGCGCGCCCGATGCGGTCGCGTCGTACTCCAACACTTCCCCTGCATACACCCGGTCAGGAGGCGTCGACGTGATCACCGCGGGACCGCCGGTATCCTCTACCGTAACCGTGAACGCTTGATCGGCGAACGCCCCACCATCCACCTCGGTCGCGCGGATCGTGACGTCTTGCGGGCCTGCCTGATCGGAGGTCGGCGTCCAACGAACCGCCCCGCTGGCCGAATCGATCGTGAGCCCGTTCGGCGCCAGCGGTGCGGTCCAAGATACAACGCCGTTGGCGACGACATCCGGGTCGTACGCGTACTGCGCGGCGACCGTTGCCTCGGTCGGCGGCTCCGTGATGAAGACCGGTCCGGTCAAACCCTCGACGGTCACCTCGAACGCCTGGGTGTCCGTTCCGGCGAGGTTCGTCGCGCTGATCTCGATCTGGACAGCGCCCTCGCTCTGCGGCGTCCAGGTCACGACGCCGCTCGTTGCGTGGACCATGAAGTCTTCCGGGCCTGACACGACGGCAAAGGTCAGCGGCGTCATTCCGCTCGCGGTCACCGTGTAGCTGAAGGGCACCCCGACCGTTGCAGTCGAGGGAGGTGTCGATGTGATCTCCGGAGCCATCTCGCCGTTCGCGGTGGTTCCTCCGCCGCAGCCCGCGACGGTCATCCAAGTGGCCACACAAGCCACGAGCCAAATGCGCATAGGTCTAGTCATCGGTTCCCTCCGAAAGCCCGAATTCCTATGCTAACAGATTTTTCTGATTATGACGTTACTTCTCCTTGAAATGTAAGGGTTTTCGTCCTGATCGAGCCTACTCCCGTCCATAGGCGAGGTCCGCCAAGACATCCTCGAGCGAAATGCTGTTCTCCGGGGTCCACGGAAGCTTGGCCCAGCGGGTCCAGGTATCTTCGAACGCGGCCATCAGATCGTCCCAGACCTGCGCCTGCTTTCGAAGTACCTCCAAGTAGAGATTCGGGTCCATTTGTTTGAGTATGTGCATGATCGACTCCTTTCTGCTGTCATATGAAATACTTAGGGCGCCGTGAGCGGCCGTGAGCGCAGTCCTTCGGCGCACTTTTGCAGTTGCATAAGGGTAGTTGCCCTGCGACGCTGCAGGCCATGTTCAATTGGGACGATGTTCGGTATTTCCTGACGCTTCAGCATGTCGGGACGCTGGCTGCAGCGGGCACTGCATTAACGCTGGACCCCACCACCGTGGGCCGCCGATTGGTGAAGCTCGAAGAGGAGCTTGGCGCGCGCCTCTTCGATCGAACGCCCAACGGCTACGTGCTGACCGAGGCCGGGCACCGCTTGCTGCCCCGCGCGGAGCGGATCGAACGCGAAGCCCTCGGCGTCGAACGCGATGTCGCGGGCGAAGATCAGAAACTCGAAGGCGTGGTTCGACTCACCGCAACCGAGATGCTCACGACGCGATTCATCGCTCCGCAACTTCGCCGCTTCCGGGAACGCTACCCAGAGATTCAACTCGAGCTGCAGTGCACCAACCTGGACGTGAACCTCGCGCGGCGCGAAGCCGACATCGCGCTTCGCCTCGCGCGTCCGACGCAAGAGGACCTCATCAAACGGCTCTCGTTCATTCACCTCGGACTCTACGCGTCGCTCGACTACGTAGACCGTTTCGGCCTTCCGAAGGAGTCGTTGGCAGGGCATCAGTTGATTCTCTTCGCCAACACCCGCCCGTTCCGCCGTGAGAACGAATGGATCGAAGCGCGAATGGACGGTGCGCTCGTCGCGCTGCGTTCCGACAGCGTCTCAGCCACCTATTCGGCCACTGTCGCCGGGACCGGAATCGGCCTTCTCCCCTGCCTGGTCGCCGACCACGACCGTCATCTCATTCGGGTTCCCGTCGAAGGCGCCCCCGAACCGCGTCAGATTTGGCAAGCGGTTCACAAGGACCTCCGCGACAGCGCTCGCATCCGCGCGGTCCTCGATTTCCTGGGGAAGGCCCTGACACCACCCGCCGACACGCTCTCTGCTGGGTAAGCGCGCGTCGCGCTATGAAAGCGCGATTCCGTCCCGCCCCATCTTCACGGAAAGACGGCGGGATCCCCAGGTGCCGGGAGTGGGATCGAGCACGCCGGCGCAGCGGACGCCGCACTTCGGACAGGATCCATCTTCGAGCCTCCAGGCGATCAACTCGTACCAATCGCGGACGATCAGCGCCGTCCCGCACCCGGCGCAATACGTGGTGTCGCCCTCGCGGTCGTGAACGTTGCCGGTGTACACGTGGTGAATGCCCGCGTCTTTGGCGATTTCCCTCGCGCGCCTCAACGTTGCTCTCGGCGTCGGCGGCACCTCACGCATCTTGTAGCTCGGATGGAACGCCGAAAAGTGAAGCGGCACGTCAGGGCCGAGCTCCTGACAGATCCAGTCAGCCATTCGGCGGATGCCATCTTCTGCGTCGTTGTGCCCTGGGATCACGAGGTTCGTAACCTCGAACCAGATGTCGGTCTCGTGGCGCAAGTAGCGCAAGGTATCGAGCACCGGCTCGAGGTGACCACCTGCGATGCGCCGGTAGAAGTCCTCGTCGAACGCCTTCAAGTCGATGTTGGCGGCGTCGATGAACGAGAAGAACTCCTCCCGTGGCTCGGCATTCACGTATCCCGCGGTCACCGCAACCGTACGAATATCGTGTTCGCGACATGCGGATGCGACGTCGCGCGCGTATTCGAGAAAGATGACCGGATCGTTGTACGTGAAGGCGACGCTGCGGCAGCCGAGCTGGGCAGCCGCACTTGCGATCTCGTTGGGCCCCGCCGTATCGGCGAGCGTATCCATCTTGCGGGACTTCGAGATGTCCCAGTTCTGGCAAAATTTACAGGTCAGATTGCAGCCGGCCGTTCCGAACGAGAAGACCGGCGTTCCGGGCAGAAAATGGTTGAGCGGCTTCTTCTCGATTGGATCCACGGCGAACCCGCTGGAGCGGCCATACGTGGTGAGCACGATTTCATCGTTTTCGCGGGCGCGCACGAAGCAGAGGCCGCGCTGCCCTTCGTTGAGCTTGCAGGCGCGCGGGCACAGCTCGCAGACGACCCGCCCGTCGTCGAGCTCGCTCCAATAGTCGGTCTGTACAGTCGAAGTGAGCATCGGGGCCACCATGGACAGAATGCGCACGACTGGATGGGCTGACAAGCACGATGACGCGGCGTTGACAACGGCCGACTGGTGTTCACAGTCTGGGAGTGCTGACTGTTCGACCACCGGCGGTAGCGGGTTCCTTCTATCCGGCCGATCCGCAGGCATTGCGTGCTGTGGTTCGCGAGTATCTCGGCATGGCGCGCGAACATTTTGCGCCAAGCGACCCTTGGCCCAAAGCGCTCATTGTGCCGCACGCCGGCTACATGTACTCCGGTCCGGTTGCCGCGAACGCATTCGTCCTGCTCGAGCGGTCGCGCGGGGTCGTCCAGCGTATCCTGATCCTCGGCCCGAGCCATCACATTCCCTTCGATGGCCTGGCGGTGCCGAGTAGCACGGACTTCGAAACGCCCTTGGGGCGCGTGCCGGTCGACGAGAGCGCGCGTGAACTACTCCTCGCCCTCCCCTTCGCACACGTCCTCGATGACGCCCATCACTGGGAGCATTCCCTCGAGGTTCAGCTCCCGTTTTTGCAGGAGGTGCTCGGAACCTTCACGGTCCTTCCGATTGCCATAGGACGCGCGGCACCCGAGCAGGTCGCTCGAGCGTTGGAAGCTCTGTGGGGAGGAGACGAAACCGTAATCGTCATCAGCTCGGACTTGAGCCACTATCACGACTACGACACCGCCAAGCGCATGGACGCGGCCACGGCCGGGGCTATCGAAGCCTTGGAGCCCGAGCGCCTCACGCACGAGGACGCCTGTGGCCGCATCGGCGTGCAGGGCCTGTTGGAAGCGGCGCAGCGACACTCGCTCGTCGCGAGCACACTGGATCTCCGGAGCTCAGGTGACACCGCGGGCGGCCGGGACGAGGTCGTCGGCTACGGGGCGTGGGCGTTCACCGTGTCCAAGAACGGCTCTCCGTAGTTTTCGATACGCGCCGGACCCATCCCGAAAATGTCGGAGAGCGCCTCCATCGACGTGGGCTTGTAGGCAGCGATCTCGAGGAGCGTTCGATCGTGGCAGATGACGTAGGCGGGGACGCCTTTGGCGCGCGCGATATCGAGCCGCGTGGAACGTAGGCTTTCGAAGAGTGTCGAATCGACGTTTTCGGGAAGCTCGCGAGCGGGTCGGCGGCGATCTTTCTTGCCCACTCGGGGGCGGCCTGCGTCGGGCGCGGGAACGAGGACGCGAACTCGCTCCTCACCCTTCATGGTGGCCGCGCCAAGGGCGGTCAGATACGGAATCGGGAATTCGCTGGTCGTGAGGTCGACTAGGCCTGCGGTGATGAGCCGCCTGAGGAGCGCGAGAACCCACGCCTTCGGGTGGTCTTTGAGCAGACCGTGGGTGCTGAGCTCGGTCAGCCCCAGCCGGCGAAGGCGTTCGTTATCGGTTCCGTGAAGCATCTCCGAGACCGCCGTCAGGCCTGCGCGCCCCTGGTTGCGCGCGACGCCTGCCAGGGCCTTCCGCACGACGAGTGCCTCCTCCTCGGATGCGCCACGCGCGGCACCCTCCTCGCCACGGTCCTCGAGCCGCTCGCACACGTCGCAGTGACCGCAGCCGCCGAGCGTCTCCTGCTCGTCGCCGAAGTAGCGCAGGATGAAGTCGTGCCGGCAGCTACCTGCTTCGACGTAGCGCATGAGGTCGAGGAAGAGGCGCCACTGTTGCTGCACGTGCTCGGGATCGGCAGCACCGCCGTCTCGATCGCCACTGAACCCGATCAATCGGCGACGCAGGCCCAGGTCGCCGGAGCTGGTGAGCAGGAGACCGTGAGCCGGCTGCCCATCGCGCCCGGCGCGGCCAACCTCCTGATAGTAGGCCTCGACCGACCCAGGGGCCTGGGCGTGGACGACCGTGCGAATGTCAGCACGGTCGATGCCCATGCCGAAAGCGTTGGTAGCGACCACGACGTCGAGGGACCGATCGGCGAAGCGCCTGTTCACCTCCTCGCGCACGGAGGCGGGAAGCCCCGCGTGATACGGGGCGACCCGCCAACCTTCCTTGGCGAGCGCGTCCGCCAGCTTCTCGGTGTTGCGACGAGTCGCCGCGTACACGATGGCACCCCCCAGTGGGCTCTCAGGCTTGCCAAGGGCGCTGCGGAGCGCGCCGAGCATCAACTTCCGCCGTTCGGTGGAGCTGTCGCTCTCGACGACGGCCAGGTGGAGGTTCGGGCGCGAGAAACCTCGAAGGATGACCGCACTCCCTTCCGAATCGAGACCGAGCCGGGCCTGGATCTCACGTCGCACGATGGGCGTGGCGGTCGCCGTGCATGCGATCACGCGGGGCGGCCGCAGGCGTTCGATGACCTCACCCAAACGCAAGTAGGACGGTCGAAAATCGTGACCCCATTGCGAGATGCAATGCGCTTCATCAATCGCGAGCAGCGGTGGCCGAAGCGCCGCCAACCTCTCGACCAGCCACGGCGACTCGAGGCGCTCGGGCGCGACGTACACGAGCTGATAGCGCCCTTCGAAGATTTCGCTCTCGCGACGCTGCCTCTCCTCGGGGCCGAGCGTGGACGCAAGATAGGTTGCGGCGACCCCACGCTGAGTGAGGGCGCGCACCTGATCTTCCATGAGGGCGATGAGGGGCGAGATCACGATGGAGGTGCCCTCGAGCACGGCGGCCGGGAGCTGGTAGCAAAGCGACTTGCCCCCACCCGTCGGCGCGATCACCAGCACCTTGTGCCGCCCGTCGAGCAACTCGTCGATAGCCTCCCGCTGCCAGGGATGAAAAGCCGGAAGCCCAAACCGCTCCCGCAAAGCCAAGTCGATGTCGCTCATGAACGGGAGGCAACCTAGTGCGGCCCATGACTGCATGCCAGACCTATCGGCCGAGCCGGCCCTAGGTTGCGAATCGGTGCTCAGATCAAAGCTGGGTGCGTCTTCGTAGGGATAGATGCGACCCATCGTGCTTCAAGTGGTCTTCTTTCTAGCACCGATGGGGTCGGGTTCTTCAGGCAGATTGCGGAGGCCCATCCACGCTAACGCGACGATGTGACTGGCAACCTTTTCGACCGATGGCTTACGAACGACGCTCCACCACTGACCTACGAGCGTCACCATGCCGATGAGCGCGTGGGCGTAAATGGGCGCGACGTCCGGGTCGTATCCGGCTTCTTTGAAGGCCTCGGCAAACACGTCGCTCACGCGATCGGCGACTTCATTGAGGAGGCTGGAGAATCCGCCTGAGCTCGACGCGGTCGCGGGGGCATCGTGGGTCAGCACGGCGAATCCGTCGGGGTTGTCTTTGACCCAGGTTAGGAAGGCCAAGGCCGCCTGCTCTGCGCGCTCTCGCGGCGAGCCCGCGGAGAGAGCCTCCGAAATCACCCCGATCACGTACTCCATCTCCCGGTCGACGACGACGGCATAGAGCCCTTCTTTGCCCCCGAAGTGCTCGTAAACAATCGGCTTTGAGACCTTGGCACAGCTCGCGATCTCCTCGACGGAGGTCGCTTCGTACCCCTTTTCGGCGAAGACCTGGCGCCCCACCTGGATGAGCTGGGCCCTCCTGGCAGCAGCAGTGAGTTTTTTTCTCGAGGCCATTTGACATCAATACTACGGTGCCGTAGGTTACGCAACAGTAAGTTACTGATACGTAACTATCGGGAGAAAACCAATGTACTTTATGACCTGCGCCGCCGTATTTCTGGTGGCCTACCTAATCAACACGACGATTATCTCCGTCTTCTACCACCGCGGCCTGGCGCACGGCGCGGTCGAGCTCCGCCCAGGTGTCCGCAAGTTCGCCGCCCGTTACGGGATCTGGCTGACCGGCCTCGACGCCAAGGGTTGGGTGTGCATGCACCGAAAGCATCATACGCACTCCGACTCGCCGGAGGATCCGCACAGCCCGGTGCACTACGGTCTACTGGGGGTCCTACCCGGCCAGTTGAAGAGCTACGAACGCACCCTGGTCGGGCTTGCGCGTGGCCGAACCGAATACACGGATGAAGTAGCTGACCTCGAATTCGAAATAAGCGAGCTCAATCGAAAGGGCCTTTGGTTCCTGCCGTATGTTCTTCACCTGCTCATCGCTCTGGCCATCGCAGTGCCGACGGGCATGTGGGCGCTGGGCGCCTGTTACTTCTTCGGAATGATGAGCCATCCGATCGAGGGCTGGATCGTCAACTCGCTCGGGCACTCCGTCGGTGGCCGCAACTTCGAAACGCCGGACAACTCACGAAACAATCACCTCGCTGCATGGTTGATCCTCGGCGAGGGCTACCAGAACAATCACCACCGCTACCCGGCCTCGGCGAAGTTCTCGTACCAGCCGTCGGAGCTCGACCTCGGCTTTGGGATGAGCCTCGCACTCGAGAAGCTTGGGCTGCTGGAGATCCAGCGTGGCCTCCTCATTCCCTCGCCTCCCACCGCAACGCGAAGCTTGGCCCATGACTGATCGGTCCTCAGCGATGCGGGTCGTCGATCGATTCGTCGATCACGGCGCGCCCCTTTCGTTTCGCGAGCTCTGCGCTCGCGTGCTCGAAGACGAGCACGACTACTTGATTCTCGATCTCGACAAGACCACCCACCTCGGCCGCAATATGGGGGAGCTCCTCGCATGGGAGCTGTGCGCCTACGAGGTATACGGCGAGTCGGTTACGGCGCGCCCGGTTCGCCGCAGGTTTGGCGGGCGTGCGCTTCTGGTCAAACTGGCCGGCAGAGTCTGGGACCGCCACGCGCCTGACCAGGTCATTTCTCGTGAAGACCTCGACTGGATTCGCGCTCGCTCCCCCGGCATCGAAATCATTCTGAGCAGCGCTTCGCCCAAAGCGATGTTGGACGTGGCGGTCGAGGAGCTCGGTGCCGACTGGGCGACCTACTCCACGGTCGAACGAATCAATAGCGGGACGGCCAAGATCGAGCGACTGCGTGAAATATGCCCCCGCCTCTTCGATCCAGAGACAAACGTGTTGGCCATGACGGACACGAGCTACGGCGAGGATCATTGCTGGACAGAGCACTTCGCGTGCGTCGTCGATATCAACAGCCCCACGCCTTTTGCGCCGATTGTCCCGAAGGCTTCGCCGGCCCGAGCCGTGCACTCAGCCACCGTGCTGACGCAAGGAGAACAGCGTCGACGCGCCAAGGGAGCTACAGGTTATCTCGACGCCCGGAGGAAAGGACGAGCACCCATGGCGATGGTCGAGCTCGACCGCGAGGCACTTGGTTCACTGCTTCGAGAACTGTTGGCCGAGATCAACCAACTGACCTCGCAGGTGGCGCCCCTTCCCCGACATTGGGAGGTCGCGCACGCCCTGACCAAGCTCACCGAGGCGTCTCGTGCCCTGCTGACCGTGCCCTGGGCACTTTCTGCTTGTCCTGAGTGAGACTCTCAGCGCGATAGAAGAGAGGTCGTGTTCTATACGATTCGCGACAACCCAAACCCGGCGTTCCTCTCGGCCGTGGCCGGTTTGGCCATGTTGTTCGTGTTTTTCCTGTGGCGGGGAATCCGCGCGCTACGGCGGCGCCTCGTCCGCTAGGGCACGATGTTCTGGTTGAGCCGAAACAGGTTGCGCGGGTCGTACTTTCGCTTGAGCTCGACGAGGCGCGCGTAGTTGGGACCATAGGCCTCGGCCAGCGGGCTCTCGCCGTCGGGTACGAAGTTTACGTAGACCCCACCGGTGGCGTACGGCGCGCTCGCATCGAAGTACTCACGAGCCCAGGCGACGCAGTTTTCGTCTTCGGCGGCTGTTTCCCAACGTGCGTGGACGTTCATTACGTATTCCGCGTCACGGTGCGGATAGGCGGTGGCGTCCGGTGCGACCTCGTTGACTGCGCCGCCAAGCCTACCAAAGAAGATCTCGGTCTGGTCGGACGGCAGGCGCCCGGCGTAGTCGAGCGCCGCGTCGATCAATCCGTCGGGCAGCTCGGTGAAGTTGTGCGACTTCCAGTAGTTCCTTGCTCCCGGTGTCAGCAGGGGATCGAACGCGGTTTGCCATCCGGTAAACGGATGTGGCCCGATCACATCGGCGATGGGGTTGCCGAAGTCTCGGAGTGGCTTCAGCGCACGCTCTCCGTCCGCCATGTCCCCCGCATAGAAAGCTGCGAGGATGACGATCTCGGTCCCATGCACCTCCTCGGGCAGGAACGGAAGCGGCGGAGCCTTGCGCAACACGATCCACACGTTGAGGTCCTCTGGCAGATCAGACGCGAAGTCCCGGTAGAAGCGCATGACGTCTGGAGCCGCCGAGTAAGGGTGCACTACGAGCCCCGACAGCACCTCGGGCCCGACCGGATGCACGTCGAGCTCAAACGAGGTCACCACTCCGAAATTGCCGCCGCCGCCGCGGATTCCCCAGAAGAGGTCGGGGTTCTCGGTTTCGCTTGCGGTGACCAGCCTGCCGTCGGCCGTGACCACGTCTGCCGAACGAAGGTTGTCGATGGTGAGTCCGTACTTGCGACTGAGCCAGCCAAAGCCACCGCCCAAGGTGAGCCCGGCGATGCCGGTCGTCGAGTTGATCCCAACCGATGTGGCGAGCCCATAGACCTGAGTCTCGTCGTCCAAGTCCCCAAGCGTGGCCCCCGGTTCGACCCGAGCGACGCGGCGTTCCGGGTCCACGTGCACGGAACGCAATCCAGATAGATCGATCAGAAATGCATCGTCGTGCACTCCCTTGCCGGCAATGTTGTGTCCGGCGCCACGAACCGCGACGAGCAGCTCATTGTCTGCGGCAAACCTCACGGCTCGAATTACGTCGGCAGGGCCGGCGCAACGCGCGATGAGTGCAGGTCGCCGATCGATCATCGCGTTCCATATCGTGCGAGCTTCGTCGTAGCCCTCCGATTGAGGCAAGAGCAGCTGGCCTCGAAGCGAGGTCTCGAGCTCGGCGATCGTTTCGTCGGAAATCGTCTTCAGATCTCCGTTCATGGCGAGGGCGGATACTCCCATGAGAGACCTCCTGTGCGTTGTTGCTGTGGAAGACCGATGCTAACGCCGTCGTTGTGCGGATTGCAAGCGATCAGAGGCGAGCGGCGAATCCTTCGATTGCTTCGGAAACTTCGGCCACCCGCTCCATCACCAACATGTGGCCGGCCCCTTCGATTACATGCAACTCGCTGTCGGAGATGTTGTCGGCGAGGTAGTGAGCGTACTTCGGTGGCGTTAGCGCATCGTTGGTTCCGGCGATGATCAGCGCCGGCGTTTTCGCGTCCTTCACGGTCGCGATTCGGTCGAAGCTGTCGGCCGCGCGCCAGTCCACACCACCACTGTCGACTGGCGTCAGTTCGCGCGTTTTCGCGGCCTCGTCGACGATGGCTGGGTCTACGCCCTGCTCGTAGAGAAAGGGAGGCAGAGGCGGAATCTTGCCGGACTTCGCAGCTTGCTCAAACAACTGGAGGATCATCGGATGCACGCGAAGGCGCGCACCGGTCGCTAGGAGGACGATGCCCTTGAGACGATCCGGCGGCGAGGCCAAGGCATGCTCGATCGCGACGCCTCCACCGATCGAGTGGCCGACGACAAGGTAATCGCCCTCCACTTCCGACTCGAGGAAACGCGATAGGAATGCCTCCATCTCAGCCACGCTCGCAAGCGCAGGCCCGTCGGTTCCCGCACGCCCAGGCAGATTGATGGCATACCGCTCGCGATCCGGCATCGCGTCGAGGAGCCGATCGTACACGTGATGGTTGTCGGCCGAGCCATGGATGCAGACCAGGGCGGGCGCTCTGCCGACCCCTTGCCGGAACGTGACGGAGCGTCCGTCGATCTGCCGGGTTTCTACCATAGGGCGAGCTCCTCGCTTGGGCTCGCCAAGGCGATTGCCTGAAACCGAAAGACGCGCTCACGCGCATACGTGCCCGTGTACTGCAGCGCGAGCTCGTCGAAGGACACGGTTCGAAGAAAGCGATAGCCGCACTCGGCCATCAACGGTGTGGGGTCGTCGATGCCGAACTGCATGGGCTCTCCGAGCTCCTCGATGATGTCTTTCATCCCTCGGTCCTCGTCGCGAAGGCGCGGACTCGACTTGGCCATCTTGCTGTTGAGGTAGTCGAACACCAGGAGCGAGCGGGGGTCGAATTCAGCGGCGAGGCGTTCGAGGGTCGACCTCGCGGCCGTCTCGAGGAGGTAGTAAATCACTCCCTCCCAGACGAAACAGACCGGGTCCCCTCGGTCGAGGCCAGCGGATTCGAGAAGCTGAACAAAGTCGTCTCGCTCGAAGTCGCACGGCACAAAGGTCGCTGCATCCAACGGATAATCAACAAACCTCGAAAGTCGCTCACGTTTATCAGCCTGGCTAGCGGGCTGGTCGACCTCGAAGAACCGAACGCCGTCCCGCCCGAGCCGCGCCGCTCGGGTATCCAGCCCCGCTCCGAGAACCACGACTTGCCGAACGCCCCGGTCGAGCGCTCGCGTCACACAGTCATCGAGGTACCGAGTCCGCAGCCCCATCCAGAGCACCATCGACGGCGAGTGCGCGTCCCAGCGGCGAGACAGTGCTTCTCCCTCGGGTCCGGCGAGGCGAAGGGCCCAGGGGTCGTTGCAAATCGCGTCGGGGGCGGCTGAGGCGCGGCCGCGGTGGGCCGCGACCATGATGGCCGTCCGGCTGGCCGCGCGGGATTCGGTCACACCTAGTGCCCGCGCTCGCGATCGACGCCGGGGTGGGTCTCGTCGCCGGGCTCGTGGCGAGGGTTGGCGGTGAGATACGAGCCATCCCGGCCGGGAATCGAGAGCAGGGTTTCTTTGTCGTATAGGAAGTGATCGCGTCGGGTGGAGGGCGGCATGTGCATGCCGGTGTCCATCCGAATCGCATCACAGGGGCAGGCCTCGACGCAGTAGCCGCAGAAGATGCAGCGAAGCTCGTCGATGATGAACACCGACGGATACCGCTCGTAGCCGTAGCGCGGATCATCAGGCTCGTACTCGGCGGGCTCGATGTGGATGCACTGCGCCGGGCACGCGGTGCTACAGCAAAGACATGCCACGCAACGTGGCGAGCCATCGGTGCGCTGGGTGAGACGGTGAATGCCGCGGAAGCGCTCCGGGTATTCGACCTTCTCTTCCGGGTACCTCACCGTGTCGATTTCCTTCTTGGCCTGCGGCCCGAAGGTGTTCTTGAAGAAACGGCCCATCGTGAACCCGAGCCCCTTGGCGATTTCGGGAAGGTAGATCTGTTCGGCGACGGTTCGTCCGGGCTTCTTGATGACTTTGACTTCGACTGTCATGCGCGACCTCAGAAGAGCTTCTCGAAGAAGGCGACCCAGCCGTCGAGCCAGCCCGACAGGATGAAGGCGCCGACGACCAAGATGTTGAGCAAGGAGATGGGCAAGAGGCCCTTCCAGCACAGGGACATGAGCTGGTCGTAGCGGAAGCGCGGAAGCGACCAGCGAATCATCAGCTGGAACCAAATCAGCACGATGATTTTGAACAGGAAGGCGACAAACTGAATCACCACGACTAGCCAGTGCACCACCGGCACCGAGTAGCTTGCCGCGACAAACGGCAGCGAGAACTCGAAGCCGTCGCGGTACAGGAAGGGCACGTCCCAGCCACCGAGAAAGATCACCGAGGCAAGGGCCGCCAGTGACACGACCTCGACGAACTCACCCATGAAGAACATGCCGAACTTCATGCCGGAATACTCCGTCAGGTAGCCGCCCACGAGCTCACTCTCGCCCTCGGGGAGGTCGAAGGGAACGCGCTTCGTTTCGGCTACCGCCGCGACGAAGAAGTTGATGGCGGCCAGCGTCAGCGGCGGGACGAAGATCCCCCAGACGTGGTCGTATTGCCACATGGTCATGTCCTCGAGCCGAAGCGAGGCATAGACCATGAATGCCGGAACGAGCGTCAGTCCGAGGACGACCTCGTAGCTCACCATCTGGCTGGCGGCGCGAATGCCCCCGAGAAGCGAGTACTTGTTGTCCGAGGCGTAGCCCGAAATCGCGGCGCCGATGATGCCGGTGCTAGCGATTGCGAAAATGAACAGAATGCCGACGTTGATGCTCGCGACCTGCATCGGCACCACCGCACCGGCGATCTCGCCCGTCCGTGGAAGGACCTGATTGAGGTAGTCCCAGTGCAGGGAGCTCGCGAAGGGGATGACCGCGAAGGCCGCGATCGCCGGAATGAGCGCGATGATTGGGCCAGCCGAGAACAGGAGCTTGTCGGCCTTCGGAGGAACGAAGTCTTCCTTGAAGATGAACTTCAGGGCGTCTGCCACGGGGTGAAGGAGGCCGATGAGCATGATCTTCCCGCCATTGCGGACGATCATACTGTGCACGCCATACCCGGCTCGGAGCACCACCGAGGCGGCGCCAAACGCGACCAGGGTTGCGGTCAGCGAGGACGTCGAAATCGGCAGAGGATTACTCCCCTTGACCGCAACGAACGTCAGGGTGACGAGCGCCACGATGGCGACGATGCCGGCCAATGCCGCCAGCCGCCACATCGGCAGCCTCGCTCGGTCGATGAAAGTCACGGCGGAGGCCGGCAGCACGATGGCGGCGCGGCTCGGTCCGAGGCGGTCTTGAATCATCGCGCTCTGGCGACGCTCCGCCCAAATGAGAATCGGCGCAAAGCCGCCCACGGTGATCAAAAGAATGACCAGCACCTTCACCAGGGACGAAGCGACGAGGAAGGTGGTCGTCATTGGGCCGCCTCCGCCGCGTCGACGAGGCCTTGGCGCAAGCCTTGGAGGTCCTTGAAGCCGAGGTCCTTGCCCAGCTTGTCGGCGAGCTCCGAGACGGTCTTCCAGGCCGGCTCGATCCCATCTGGAGGAGAAAGCGTAGGCTGGAATGCCTGAGTCAGCCCCTTGGCGTTGACGAAGCTGCCGTCGACTTCAAACGTGTCCGCTACGGGAATCGTGACCGAGGCCGCCGCGGGCAATGCCCCGACGTGGCTGCTCAGCGAGACCACACCGTCCAATGAAACGAGCGGTGCGAGCTCTTCGAGCTTCTCCGCGGTCGCCCAGCCGAGCGCGAGCACGCCGTGCACCGCCCCGCTCTGCACATCGACGAGAAGGTCCGTAACCGACTTCAGGGTCGCTCCCCCCACCGCCTGTATGGCGCCGGCCCGGTTCGGATTGCGGTCTTCGCTGCGCAAGATGTCGTCGCCTTCCCATTCGCTTAGCGCGGCAAGGTAGAGGGCATCGGCGCCGAGGGCGGCAGCAAGCTTCGCGAGCGCGAGGTTGTCCTCGGTGCTGTGCTGCGCGCTCAACACCACGGCGAGCTTCGAGGCATCGACGGCGTTCAATTGCTCGGCTGCGAGCGCGAGGGCTTCGCCTTCGCCAAGAGGCGCGCGCTCGTCGCCGCGGCCTGCCGTCGGCATCAGGAGCCGGTCGGAATCGTGGCGCGTGTACGTCATCATGCCGTCGTCGCACATCCAGAACTCGTTGACCTCGGCGTTGTCGCGCGGGCGAAGCCGGTAAATCTTGCCGTTGCGCGGATCGTAGTCGACGTGGGTGTTGCAACCGGTCGCGCAACCGGTGCAGACGCCCTGCCCGGACTTGAGGAACCAGACGCGCGCCTTGAAGCGAAAGTCCTGACTCGTCAGCGCGCCGACCGGGCAGACGTGCTCGGTCATCAGTGTGTACTTGTGGTCGAGCTCGCGCCCCGGAGCGAGAACGATTTCATTCTTGTTGCCACGTTCTCGCATGTCGAGGACGTGGTCCTTTGCGACCTCGTCGCAGACCCGAATACAGCGCGTGCACATGATGCAACGCTCGGCGTCGTAGACGATGGTCGGGCCGAACCGAACACCCTTCGGCTTGTGGACCGGCTCCGTCAGTTTGCGCTTCAGGGTGCCCTGGTGCTCGTAGTAATAGTCTTGGAGCTTGCACTCGCCCGCCTGATCGCAGATCGGGCAATCGACCGGGTGATTGAGGAGCAAGAACTCCTGCACCGATGCCTGGGCAGTCTTCACCTCGTCGTTGGTGGACGAGACGACCATGTCCTCGGCGGCGGCGAGCTGACAGGCGGGCTGAAGCTTGGGCTTGGTAGCGGGAACGTACTCGCCCTTGGCCTCGTCGAATGCCAGCTGGGGCATCGCCATCTGGCGCCCGCTCTCGATGTGCACCAGGCACATCCGGCAGTTCGCCGCGATTGACAGCCCCGGATGCCAACAGTAGTGCGGGATCTCGATCCCCTCGCGCCACGCGGCCTCCATGACGGTCTCGCCAGGCTCAAACGAAATCTCTTTCCCATCCAGTGTGAATTTAGCCATTTGACGCGCCCACATTCTCAGACGACTCGGATTTGCGCGGAAGCCGGTTCATCTGTCGCACTCTCCGCCAATCATGTTGACTGATCCGAAAGTAGGGATGATGTCGGCGATCATGCCGCCGAGCAGCATCTCGCGAGCGGCTGCTAGGTTGTACCAGCACGGCGGTCGAACGCGGACTCGATACGGCGTGCCGCTGCCGTCCGACACGATGTGGAAGCCGAGCTCGCCATTGCCGCCCTCCGTGAAGCTGTACACCTCGCCCTTGGGCGTGCGCAGACCCTCCATGACGAGCTTGAAGTGGGCGATGGTCGCCTCGATCGTCGTGTAGACGTCGCTCTTCTCGGGAAAGATGATTCGCGGGTCGTCTACATTGATCGGGCCGTCGTCTGGCATCTGCTCGACAGCCTGCTCGATGATACGGACCGATTGCCGGATCTCTTCGAGGCGCACCATGAAGCGATCCCAGTTGTCGCCGTCCTCGCCGACCGGCACGTCGAAGTCGAAGCGGTCGTAGACCAGGTACGGGTGGTCCTTGCGCACGTC
The DNA here is from genome assembly GCA_041821485.1 of Deltaproteobacteria bacterium. GTDB lineage: Bacteria > Myxococcota_A > Polyangia > Polyangiales > Houyiibacteriaceae > SG8-38. The sequence continues at coordinate 11,403 of JBGUEF010000006.1, read as the reverse complement.
GTACGGAATGCCCGTGGAGCGTGCCATCGGCCCGGTGACCCCGTACGACAGCGCCTGCTCCTTGGTCAGCACCCCAACGCCCTGCATCCGGTCGAGGAAGATGCGGTTCCGGAGCAACATGATCTCCGTTTCCTTAACGACCTTGTGCACCTCTGGAATCAGCCGCAGGACGTCGTCCTTGAAGGTTGCCGTGGGAGGCGCGGCCATGCCGCCGATGCGCCCAAAGCTGTGGGTCATCCGCGCGCCGGTCTCGCGCTCGAGAATGTCCCAGACCCAGTCACGAACTTTCAGCAACCACAGGAACGGCGTGAAGGCGCCGAGCTCCATCGCCGACGCGCCATTGCAGGTGAAATGGTCGGCGATGCGCGCCAACTCGCCGAGGATGACCCGGTAGTACTGACAGCGTTCGGGAACTTCGATTCCCAGAAGCTTCTCGACGGCAAGCGCCCAGCCGACGTTGTTGAGCATCGGCGACACGTAGTTCAAGCGATCGGCGTACGGGAATACCTGGGCCCAGGTGCCGCGCTCACAGGACTTCTCGAAGCCGCGATGCAAGTAGCCGGGCTGCACGTCCAAGTTGATGAGGGTCTCGCCGTCGAGGTCGATGACCATGCGAATGGTGCCGTGCATCGCGGGATGCGACGGGCCCATGTTCAAACGCATCGGGTCGGCAGAGATCTCGAGGGCTGCCATCTCGTTCAACAGCTCGTCAGCGGGTTCCATCTACTCCCCCGAACCTTCCTCTGAGGTTTCCTCGGATGCCTGGGCGGCTTCGGCTTGCTTGGCCATCTGTGCCTCGATGCGCGCCTGAATCTGCTGCGCGGCCTCGGAATCGCTCAGCGTCCGCCGTTGCCCCTGCTGAACGCCAAGCGCGGGCGATACCTGGCTATCGCCGCCCGCGAGCCGCGACTCCCAGTCGATGCGCGCGAAGGGCTGCCCCTCCTCGATGCCGAATGGCGGCAGCTTGTCGATGGTGTCGACCTCGCGATAAGGCACCAAGGGCTGCGCCTTGTCGATGGGGTAGTCCTTGCGGAGCGGGTGCCCGACGAACTCTTCGTAGAGAAGAATGCGCCGCATGTCGGGGTGGCCATTGAACTTGATGCCGAACATGTCCCAGACCTCGCGCTCGGCCCAGTTTGCTCCAGACCAGATGCCGCTGAGGGTGCCCGGCTCTTCGCCATCTTTGACATGCGTGCGAAGCCGAATGCGCGCCCCGGTCACCGACGAACGCGTCATCAGCACCAGATCGAACCGCGCCGACTCGCGCTCCGGGTAGTCGACTGCCGTCAGGTCGATGAAGTGATCCATCTGCAGGTCGGCGTCGTCTTTCATGAACTGCGCAACCTCGGCCCAATCTTTGAGGGCGACCCGCACCTCGTGGTCACCGAACGCGTCGCTCGTTTCGAGCACTCGTTCGCCAAACTGAGCATCGAGCCGGTCGACGACCGCCTGGCTCATGAGTCGCCCTCCCCCGTCCGGCCGGGTGCGCGCTCGGGGACGAGCCGCGGAGGCACGACGATAGGCTTGCGATCGTTGGCCTGAATCTTGTCTTGAAGCAGCATCAGTCCGTCGAGAACGGCCTCGGGCCGGGGTGGACAGCCTGGGATGTACACGTCGACGGGAATGACTTTGTCGACGCCCGGGATGGTCGTGTAGTTGTCATAGAAGCCGCCGCACGACGCGCAGGTGCCAAAGGCGATGACCCATTTCGGGTCCGTCATCTGCTCCCAGATACGCCGAACCGCCGGGCCCTGCCGCTGGCTGATCGTTCCCACGACCCAGAGGACGTCCGATTGCCGCGGGCTGAAGCGCGGGGCCTCGGCACCAAAGCGGGCGATGTCGTACCGCGGTGCCGCCGTCGCCATGAACTCCATGCCGCAGCAAGCCGTCACGAACGGGTACTGAAAGAGAGACCACTTACGGGCCCACTGCAGCAGGTCGCTCAGCCGAGTCGTGACCGCAACCTCGCCGCCGCCGTCGATGACCTTCAACTGTCCCATTCGAGCGCACCCTTTCTCCAGGCGTAGACCAGGGTCACGCCGAGCACGACCAGGAACGACGCCATCTCGAAGAAGCCGAGCCAGCCGAGCTGAGTAAAGAGGCTCGCCCAGGGGTAGAGGAACACCGCCTCGATGTCGAAGACGACGAAAAGAATCGCCGTTAGATAGAATTTGATGCTCAGCCGGATGTCGCTAGCGCCCGTCGTCTCCGAGCCGGACTCGTACGGGATGGCCTTTTCGGCCGTCATATTCTTGGGCCCGAGGACCGTGGTCAGGGCGAAGACGCCGACGGCGACCAGCAAGGCGACGCCGAGCATCAGGAACACCGGTAAATAGGCCGTGAACATAGAGGGGCGGACTCCGCGACGGGGTTGACTGCGCCGGTCGAGGGTTGCTTAGTATCACCCTCAGGGGGTGTCAATGAAGGTCACAGTGGTCCTCACCACGATCGCATAAATTTGTCTCCGTACTAAGATTCCGCCGGGGATAAAACTGGAGGGAACTCCGGCGTTGTGCCATGGTTTGCCTCGCGGATGGGGAAGCGCCTGAGAACGATTGCCGTCCTATGGGCGAGCCTTTGGCCGAGCGCCGCGCTTGCCCAAACAGAGGAGCCGCAAGAAGCAGGCATCGGGGGCGTACTGAGCTCCCTCGATCAGGGTTTCGGCGCCAACGTGGTCGGCCCGATCGCGCAGGTCCTCTTCTTCGACCTGATCTTCTGGGACAACGGCACCGAGGGCGATCTTCAACTCCCCTTCATCGTCTTCTGGCTCATCGCGGGCGCAACCTTCTTCACCCTCCGCTTCGGCTTCATCAACATCCGCGCCTTCAAGCACGCATGGGTCGTCACGACCGGTCACTACGACGATCCCGACGACCCCGGCGAGGTGACGCACTTCCAGGCGCTCTCCTCTGCCCTGTCGGCAACGGTCGGTCTCGGCAACATCGCCGGCGTCGCGGTGGCGGTCGCCGTCGGCGGACCGGGCGCGGTCTTCTGGATGATCGTTGCGGGTTTCCTCGGCATGTCGTCGAAGTTCATCGAATGCACGCTCGGGCAGATGTATCGTGAGGTCGGCGACGACGGACACATTCTCGGTGGGCCGATGCGATACCTCGATCGCGGTCTCGACCAGCTCGGCCTCCCCCGCCTCGGACGGTTCCTCGCCATCCTCTTCGCATTGATGTGCATCGGCGGAAGCTTCGGTGGCGGCAACATGTTCCAAGCCAATCAGAGCTATGCCCAAGTCGCGGACGTCTTGCCGATTCTATCCGGTGGCTGGGGCGCACTCGCCTATGGCGTCGTCCTGGCCTTTCTGGTCGGCGTCGTGATCATCGGCGGCATTCGCCGGATCGGACAGGTCGCGGGCGTCATCGTGCCCGTGATGTGCGGCATCTACCTGCTCGCCGGGCTCTTCATCATCGTCACGAACTTCGATCAAGTGGGCTCGGCGCTCGGCAAGATCATCGGCGAGGCGTTCTCCCCGCAAGCGGGCTTTGGCGGCCTGCTCGGCGTCCTGGTCACCGGGTTCCGGCGCGCGGCTTTCTCGAACGAGGCGGGCGTTGGATCCGCATCGATCGCGCACTCTGCGGCGGCCACCGACGAGCCCGTTCGCGAGGGCATCGTCGCCCTGCTCGAGCCATTCATCGATACGATCGTCGTGTGCACGATGACCGGCCTGGTCGTGGTAATCACCGGCGCATACGAGAGCGGCACTGAAGAAGGTGTGCTCATGACCTCGAAGGCCTTTGCGACCGTCCTTCCGTGGTTCCCCAAAGTCCTGAGCCTCGCGGTCTTCTTGTTCGCATTCTCGACGATGATCTCGTGGAGCTACTACGGCGAGCGATGCTGGACGTTTCTCTTCGGCAGTCAGTTCTCGATGCTCTACAAGGTGCTCTTCCTGGCGTTCGTGGTTCTTGGCTCCGTGCTGAAGCTCGGAAGTGTGATCGACTTCTCCGATCTGATGATCCTCGGCATGTCCTTCCCGAACATTCTCGGCGCGTTCTTGTTGAGCGGCAAAGTCAGCGACGCGCTCAAGAGCTATTGGAGCCGCTACAAGAGTGGTCAGATGCAACCGAGAAGGTAGCTGCTAGGATTGGTTCATGTCGGAGTTCGCAGCACGCCGCACTCAGCTTCTGGAGGCAATCGGAGACGGGGTCGCGATGTTTCCGTCGGCTCCACTCGCCGTACGCAACCACGACGTCGAGCACCCGTACCGGCAGGATAGCGACTTCTTCTATTTGACCGGCCTAGATGAGCCCGAGAGCGTGCTCGTGTTGACGAATCAGCACGCCGAACACCGCGTGGTCCTCTTCGTTCGCCCTAAGAAGCGAGAGCGTGAGATTTGGGACGGTCCGCGGGCCGGCGTCGAGGGCGCGGTGGAAGCATTCGGCGCCGACGTCGCCTTCCCAATCGACGAGCTCCCGAAGAGGCTTCCTGACTACCTCGGCAACGTCGAGCGCCTCCACTACCGGCTCGCGCAGAACGACAAAGCGGACTCACAGCTCTTCGACTGCCTGAACCTGCTGCGCCGCGGTGGCCGGCGCGGCATCATGGCGCCTGAAACCATCGTCGATTCGTCCGTGCACTTGCACGAAATGCGTCTCCGTAAGAGCGAAGCCGAGCTCGCGACGATGCGGCGGGCGGCAGGGATCACCAAAGAGGCCCATCTGCGCGCGATGCAGATCGCGGGCCCGGGGATGCATGAGTACGAAATCGACGCCGAGCTCCTCCACATCTTTCGCAAACACGGAAGCGAGCGCCCCGCCTACGAGAGTATCGTCGGCTCCGGACCCAATGCGACGATCTTGCACTACCGTGCCGGCGACCGCGTCATGAACGACGGGGAGCTGTTGTTGATCGATGCGGGCTGTGAGCTGGGCTACTACGCGAGCGACGTCACCCGCACGTTCCCTGTGAACGGCAAGTTCTCCGGCGAGCAACGTGCGGTCTACGAGGTGGTGCTCCATGCGCAGAAAGCATGCATCGAGGAGGTGAAGCCGGGCACCACGCTCGAGGCTCTTCACGACGGTGCGGTACGTTCGATCACCGAGGGGCTGATCGACATCGGCTTGCTCGAAGGCGACCTGGACGCACTCATCGAAGACAAGAAGTACGAGCCGTTTTACATGCACCGAACCTCGCATTGGCTGGGGATGGATGTGCACGACGTCGGTCACTACTACGTCGACGGCAAGCACCGGCCGCTCGAGCCCGGCTTCGTTCTGACGGTCGAACCCGGGGTCTACATCGCGACCGACGCGGAGGGGGTCGATGAGCGCTGGCGTGGAATCGGCGTGCGCATCGAAGACGATGTGCTGGTCACCAAGAGCGGCCACGAGGTCCTGACCGCAGGCATTCCCAAAGAGATCGACGAGGTCGAGGCCGCCTGCGCGTAGCGCCTCTTCGCACCGTATCGTCGGCGCGGGTTGTGTGGTATGCCGCGCGGCATGTCAGTGGAACACACGATCGTTTTCGTTGGCGCCGGCAACATGGCGGGTGCGCTCATCCGCGGATTGATAGGAACGGGCACCGTCCCCGCCGACAGAATCATTGCCGCCGACCCGGATCAAGACCGTCTGCGTGCGCTCGAAGCGGAGCTCGAGATCCGCGTCACGAGCGACAATGCGGAAGCGGTGAAAGACGCAACCGTCGTGGTGCTCGCAATCAAGCCTCAAGTGTTCGCGCAGGTGCTTCCGGGCCTTTCCGGTGCGCTGCCGGCGGACGCACTCCTGATTTCGATCGCCGCGGGCATCTCGACGAGAATCATCGAGCGGTCGTTCCCCGACGGCTCTCGGGTCGTTCGCACCATGCCGAACACACCCGCGCTCGTTGGCGCAGGGGCGTCGGCGATCGCAGGAGGCACCCACGCAACCGATGACGACCTAGAGCTCGCTGAAACCCTCTTCCGGAGCGTCGGCATCGCGGTCCGTGTCCCCGAGGAACAGATCGATGCCGTGACCGGCCTCAGTGGCTCTGGCCCGGCGTACGTGTTCGCCATGATCGAAGCGCTTCGTGACGCTGGAGCGCGTGAAGGCCTACCCGAAGAAACCGCCCTTCAACTCGCGGCCCAAACCGTGTTTGGCGCGGCCCGCCTCCTGCTCGACGAGAAGGAAGCACCCGAAGTGCTGCGGGACCGGGTGACGAGCCCGGGCGGAACCACGCGCGCCGGACTGGACGCGCTCGCGGCGGCAGGCTTCGCAGATGCGATCATGGGCGCCGTGCGCGCCGCGACCCGCCGCTCCGTCGAGCTCGGAAAGATTGCGGAAGAGACCGAGTACTAGGGATTTGCTGCATTCGCCGTTGACTCAGCCTTGGGCGACCGGCCGGGTCTCTGCGATCGTGGGGGCCGCTCAGCCCCGAGCGTATGCAGCTTCTCTACGAGTTGAGCCTGCGTCTTCACGCACAGCTTCCGCATCGCCGACCGGAGAGCCTCGCTAGTTCTCGGGCCCGAGATGCCAAGACGATAAGCGATCAGCTTTTTGCTTTCACCCAACGCCGCATATGCGACGACCTGGCATTCGCGCTTGGTCAGCCCTCTGGGGTCCGACACGCGAGGCGCATTGGGCACCGCAAGGATGTAGCGACGCCGGTCGGTATCAAACCATTCGACCATCGACCATCGACCCCGCAGCAACGCCCACCAGATCTTCAAGGCCGTTTCCGGGTCGTCCCTTCGAAGACGCCCGCGCGCACGGTCCATGCGGACGGCAGCGTCTCGCACCGCCTGAAGTGAGGCTGGAAGTTGAGCGTCCTTCACGGCTTCCACGACCGTGAAGCTGTTCGCATCGAGGACCACATCAGCGCCGCACGGTGGGCTCTCAGCCTCGTCCGTTGACGCGGAGTGTGCTTCGGACAGTGCTCCCCTCAGCCGAAGCCCGGCGCTCAGATGCGCTGCGAGCATCCGCCATCGGTCTCGTTCCGCCCGGCTCAACGTGACGGCCCCGGACACGGGGGCGATGATGTGCACGAAACGACCATTCGGGTCCACCGCGGTAATGCCGATCCCGTCCGTGGCGTAGTCGATATGGCGCGTCCACGCCTCGAGAAACCGTGGCTCCTCGACGTTGACCTCCGACAACACGCCGATACTGGGGCGCAACTGTCGGCGCACACTCTCGCGTGGGACCTCGGCCATGGCGCGCATGAGACGCATCGGAAAGTCGGCGGGCCCGCTTGCTACGTGCATCTCTTCGACTTTACCCGGCCCGGCATCCCGCGGGATCGTTCCGACCAGACCTGCCACGCCGAGGCCATGATCGATGAGCGGAACGGTCGCATCGATCACGCGTGGAAACCAATCGGTCTCCGTGACTTGAAGATCATATGCTGCTTCCGTGATCGTGATCGCGGCTTCGGATGGACGATTCATCGACGCCTCGGATCGACGATACGCCTATTGCTCAAGAAACATCAAGACGCATTCCTCACGTTTGCTGTCCTGAAGTCCCGGAATGGGGCCATACGTTGAAGGTCACCGCTGCAGAGGGGTATCCGAGAAGCCGCGACCTAAGCCATATGGCGCATCGGTGCTTCGAGGCGCCGTCCCGCCTTCCAGCGTCAGAGTCAGTCGGGATCCGCAAACACGAGATCGATCTTGATGAAGGCCGTATCGTCGAATTGGATGCCTTCGAAATTCACGCGTAGCGCGTGACCGTCGACGCGCAGGGCGTCGTCATCGAGCTCGAACGTACTCACTTCGCCGTCTACGCTTGCGCCCACCAGTTCGGGTGCAGCGCCCAATAGCTCGGTGAACACGTAGCCGTTGAAGCTGGCCGACGTGAACGTGCCCTTTGTCGTGACGGAGGAGAAATCGTAGATGATGCTTTGACCATCGAGGATATCGATGGTCACTTCGGCTTCGGTGCCGCCCGAGCACGAAGACTTCAGCTTCGCAAGGTGCTCGCCCGGAAACTCCACGTCAGCGCAGACCAGCACCGTCAGCTCTTCTCGAACTTCAGAGTCACACGGTGTGGTCGCGCGGACCAATTGCACGTAGGTCCAGTCCCAGTTCGTGTAGGGTTCAGTCTCGCCCCACGGGCTGTTGCGGACCTTGAAGGTATCCACGTCGCCACATGCGGTGACGAGAGTGAGGCTGGCAACAACGATGCACGTGGGCCATGCGAGTGACCACGCACCAAACATTTTCATGATGATCTCTCCTTCGAGCGGCTGGCTCTTCAAGGGATGAAGACCATCCTTGGTACCTCAGAATGGCACCGGATATCTATACGTAATTACTCCTGTTTCATACGTAATTAGTCGCCTCCTATACGTAATTAGTTTGCTCTCATACGTATTAGTTCGCATCTCGCGAAGATAGAACGCAGAGCGGTGAGACTACGGTTCGGCCGGGGGGCGAGGCCCAAAGATCGCCGTTCCGATCCGAAGCATCGTTGCGCCCTCGGCGACCGCTTGTTCGAGGTCGTGCGTCATCCCCATGGAAAGCTCCGGCAAGCCGTGCGCTTCCGCCAACCCTCGGAGCGCGGCGAAGAACGGCCGGGTGGCTTCGACCTCGTCGAGGTGAGGCGCGACAGTCATTAGCCCGCGTAAGCTGATGTTCGGCAGGACGCGCACGGCTTCGACGAGCGCCGGCACTTCGTCTGGCGCGCAGCCGGACTTCTGCGCTTCGCCGCCGACGTTGACCTGGAGCAGTGCCTCGACATTCGTCGCACGCGCCGCCGCTCGCGTGGAAAGCGCCTGCGCTAGCCTCGCTGAATCGACCGTGTCGACGGTAGCCCGGGCCCCCTCGATGAGCTTGATCTTGTTGCGCTGAAGATGGCCGATGAAGCGCCAACCTATGTCGCGCAAGTCGCTCAATGCCGAAGCCTTGGCGGCGAGCTCCTGGGCGTAGTTCTCACCGAACACGCGCATCCCCGCCGCGTAGGCGGCCCGAATCGCCTCCTCGGGATGTCCTTTGGATACCGCGACGAGCTGCACCGAGCCCGGGTCGCGGCCGGCCCGTTCGCAGGCGCGTTCAATGCGCTCTTGCACGCGTTCGATGGCGCCGGCGATTGCCTGACTCATGGCCACTGTTCCAAGGCACCGTGCTCGACGAGCAGGCTCACGACCTCGGCGGCGGGCAGGCCGACGACGTTGGTGTACGAGCCTTCCAGTCGAGTCACGAAGCCGCTAGCGAGCCCCTGGACCCCGTATGCGCCAGCCTTGTCGTCGCTCTCGCCTGCGGCGACGTAGCGCTCGAGCTCTTCGCGGGACGCAGACCTGAACCACACCCTCGTCTCCACGACTCGGCCATCGAGCACGCCGTCCCCTACGCGGCCGAGCGCCACGGCCGTTCGAACGACGTGGTCGCGCCCGGCAAGAAGCTCCAGCATGCGCACCGCATCGGCATCGTCGATGGGCTTTCCCAGTCGATGGCCATCGACGCAGACGACGGTGTCCGCTGCAAGAACGTACGCCTCCGCGTCCTGAGAGGCGTCCAGCACCTCTTGCAATTTCATTCGAGCGGCCGCGCGAACGAACTCTGTGTCATCTTCGATTTGAAGCGCCTCTTCATTTGCGCCACTCGGCTGCACCTCGATGGCGATCCCGAGAGAGGACAAGATCTCACGGCGGCGGGGCGATGCGGACGCCAGGATGATCGGCTTCCGCGATTTGATCATGCGCTCTCTCCCGGCTCTTCCATCCGCGCCTTGTATCGTCGAAGGTAACTCTGACTCACCTGCTCTGGGTCGAGCCTGAGGCACTTCGCAATCTCGGTGACGAAGCCGCGCACGTAGACGGCCGCGGGCAACTTCTCGAACGCGTCCTCCTCGATGCATCGAAGGTAGTTGAGACCAACCTTCGTTCGTTCGCTGATCTGATCGAGGCTCGTGCCCTGTGACTGCCGAACCGCGCGAAGAAGAGCACCGCCAAACTCGGTATCCGGCGTGATGCTTGGCGCCGGCGGGAGCTCTGCGGCAGGAACTTGCTCCTCCTCGGCTTTCGCCTTGGTTTCTGGGGCCTCGGGAAAAACCGAGATCTCATACGGACGCCGGCGGGCCGGATCGAGCAGGACGTCGTAGGCCTCGTCGATACGGGCACGCGCGACCTCGAGCCCCTCATCGTCGAACAGGCCGAAGCTCACGAGGTTCTCCGAGTCGAACACCGCGCACATTCGCTTGTACGCGCGCCGAATCTCTTCGTCGGTGGCGCCGCGCTCGACTTCGAGCACGTCGTGATGCGAGCTCGGCGGCACCTCTCGCCAAGGCGCGCGATCTCTGCGACCGTCCTGTGACGCAAAGAGGCGCCGTGCGATTTTTTCGATGTTGCGGCTCGCTCTACTACCCGGGCTCTCTAGGAGGAGAGGCCGCCGCTTCCGCGAGCACGTTCGAACGACGTCGTCGTGCTCGACGTAGCCGAGGTATTTCAGCGCCACGCCATACCGCCGACGTGCCGCGACCGTGATCTGGTCGCCGAGCTCCAGGTCCGCGCGCAGGCGAGCCTGGTTGACGATGAAGGGGAAATCCAAGCCGCTCATGCAGTCTTGCAATGCGCGCCCGATCTCCGGCCACTCGCGCTGCACCAGCGCGGCGATGTCAGATGGGGCAGGCGTCTGGCCCGCTTTCGTGAATGCGGCGTGCAGCGCACTTTGCTGCCGTTCGTCCGATATCTGCTCCAAGGCCACGGCCGCAAACGCCTTGCGCACGAGCCGATACAACCCGTTCACGGCGTTGGGCTCCGGGATGGTGATCGCAAGCCGATGGGTGGCACCGCACCAAAAGCGAATTGCCGCATCGGTGGCCGCGGACCCGAGGTCGACGACCGCGAAATCGGCGTCCTGCTTTGCCAGCCGGCTCTGCAGCTCTCGCAATGAGCTCCGGCGCGCGCTCCCTCGATGAGGCTCGCTCAATCCGCCGTCCATCAACTGCAGGTTCGGAATCGGTCCGTCTACAGGGTCACGCAGAGGAAGCATGTTGACCGACGCGTGGTCGAGTCCCGTGGCGACGCTCGCCAAAGTGCCTTCGGTCCCAAACGCAGGCGCAGGTGCCGCGTAGGGGGCGACGCGCGGGCCGATGCCGAGCATCGCGTGCAGATCGGCGCCAGATGGATCTCCGTCGACTGCGAGCACCCGTTTGCCGATCGTCGCCAGGTAGATCGCGAGGTTCGCGCTGAAGAGGGATGTTCCGACGCCTCCTTTGGCCCCGAGGATCGCGATCGTAGTTGGGGGCATCGAGCGCTCTTACCAATCGCGCGTTTCTCGCGCAACGAAGACGCGGTCTCGTTCAGTCGTCGCTGTCGTCGGCCGAGCGGAGTGGAAACGGGTAGAATCGCGGCCGACGGTCGTTCTCGCCTTCCTCATCGGCCTCGGTGACTTCTGCGTCCATCGGCCGGTCGGCAGGCTTCCAGCCGCCTGAACCCGAGGCACGCCGCTTTCTGCCCTCCGAGGTCTGAATCCGCAGTCTTCCG
>JBGUEF010000005.1:0-29662 GCA_041821485.1 Deltaproteobacteria bacterium | reverse complement strand
CGACGTGGGGGCATCGCTCGTCCTGTTGCTGGTTCGGGCATTGGAAGACTCGGATCTCCGCCTGCTGATCCAGAGAATCCGCTCGCTCGGTATGGAACCGGTGGTGGAGGCCGCGAATTCAGAAGAGGTCGATCGCGCGGTCGCAGCGGGGTCGACGATCGTCGGCGTCAACGCGCGTGACTTGAGCACTTTCCAGGTCGACATGCCCGCGGCGCAGGCATGTGTTGCGCGAATCCCGACGGAGTGCGTGGCGGTATTCATGAGTGGAGTGCGCTCCGCCGACGACCTCCGCGATGTCGCTCAGGGGCGTGCGGACGCCGTGCTGATCGGCGAAGGGCTCATGCGGTCCGAGGACCCGGGCGCGCGCCTGGCCGAGCTCCTGCGCTCGGTATGATGGACTCTTCCTCTCGTGGGAGCGTCACCCGGAAGCACGTGCCCGTGACGTTGCGGTCGATGATCTCGATTCGGCCGCGATGTTGGTCGACTATCTGTTTCACCAGGGCGAGTCCGAGCCCCACACCGTGGCTTCGCCCGGAATAAAACATGTCGAAGAGCCGCTCCCGATGCGCGGCGCCAATGCCCGCACCCTCATCGGCAACTTCTAGAAAGGCTCGGCCCGCGTCGTCGCGTCCCGTGCGGACCTCGACCTTGCCGCGGTGAGGTGACGCCTGCACCGCGTTCTTGACCAGGTTCCAGACGACCTGTCGCATCCGACCGGGGTCGACGGTCGCGATGATGGGTTCGTCGGGTCCGGTCACCTCGATTCGCAAACCGTTGCTTGCAGTTGCTTCGCCACGTGCGACGGCAACCACCTCGCTGGCGATCGAGCGCAGGTCGAGTGGTTCGGTTTCGATCTGACTAGGACGCCCCACCTGCAGCATGGTCGTCACTAGGGAGTTCAGCCGCTCGACCTCGGAGATCACGATGCCCAAGAGTCGTCTGTCCTCGGGTCCGAGCGCGTTGCCTTCCCGGACCATTTCCACCGACCCCGAGATCGAGCTCAGTGGGTTTCGGATCTCGTGTGCGAGTCCCGTCGCGAGTTGTCCCAAGGCGGCGAGGCGCTGGGCCGCCTCTGCCCGATTTCGGAGAGTCCTAATCTCGGTCAGATCTTGAAAGGCGAGAAGCAGGCCGGAGGATTGCCCGTTTGCATCTAGGAGTGCGCTGAGCGTATAGCCCATCGGGAACTCGCTTCCGTCGGCGCGCATCCCCGTCGTGTCGGCGCGCTTCGGAGGCTCCCGCAGAACCTCTGCCGCGTAGTCTGGGAGCACGTTTGAAAGAGGTTGGCCGAGGAGCGTTCCTGCGTGATCCCGTAGGATGTCCCTTGCTGCACGGTTGACGCCGAGGATACGCCCGTCGTCATCCGCCGTGATGAGCCCGGACGCGATCGAACGAACGATGTCGTCGTTGAGTTGTACCAGTCGGGCTGTGCTTTGCTGTGCCTCGATGAGCCGAGCGCCCGCCACCTGGGCGCGTCGTGCGAGATTGGTCGCCAGCAATGCAACGGCCGCGATGCCAACCATGTTGGAGACCAGGGCTAGCTGAAAATCTCGCGAGCTGAGCATGTACTGACTGAGCGGCTGGTCCGGCGGCGGCGGCAACCACCCGACGTTGAGCGCGAGCCCCTGCAGGAAGTAGCAAGCGAGGCTCGCAGCCGCGGTGTAGTAGGCGGCATTCGTCCCGAGGGTGAGGGCCGCGGTGAGGATCTGCGCGCCGTAGAGGAAGGAGAAGATGCTCCCGGCGCCGCCGGTCAGATACACCAGACCCGTGATCAGCATCACGTCCAAGGTCGTGATAGCGGCGGCGACCAGGTTCTCCTGACGGCCGCGGAGCAGCCAGACCCCAAACAGGATCGATGACCCGTAGATCGCCGAGATCAGAATCAGCAGGAAGGTAGGCGTGAAGCGGCCATACCGAATCGCGTCGAGCGCCAGGTACATCGTGGTCCCCAGCAGAACGGTCGCGATGATGAGTCGACCGCCGAGGACCCATTGTAGCCGTCGGTGCGGATTGGGGTCCTCGCGCTGTCCGGTGAGGCTCTCCCCGTGCTGACTCACTCGCTGACTTGACCAGCGATCGAGAAGATCGGCAGGTACATCGATATGAGGATCACGCCGACGATTCCGCCGATGAACACCATCATCAACGGCTCGAGCAAGGAGGTGAGGGCCGCAACCGCAACATCGACCTCGTCTTCATAGAAGTCGGCGATCTTGTTGAGCATGGTGTCCAGGGCGCCTGTCTGTTCCCCGACTCCGATCATCTGGACGACCATTGGCGGAAACACGTTGGTTTCCATTAGGGGCTCCGCCATCGTCCGGCCTTCGCGGATCTTGTTCGACGTCTCCTGAATCGCGCCTTCGATGACGACGTTTCCGGCCGACTTCTTCACCACGTCCAGGGCGTCGAGGATCGGAACGCCAGCGGAGAGGAGGGTGCCCAGTGTACGTGTGAAGCGGGCGACTGCGATCTTGCGCATCACCGGCCCGATAATTGGAAGAACAAGCAGAGACCGATGAAAGAAATGCTTGCCCGCCGGCTGACGATACGTCCATGTGAACGAGAACACGATGGCGCCCGTGACCAGCAGGATCCAATGGAGATTCCCAAGAAATCCCTCCGACGCCGCGATCACTATCTTGGTGAGCGCCGGCAGAGAGTCTTCGCCTCCGAACTCCGAGAACATGTTCTTGAAGCTCGGAATGACCCATGCGAGCATGACGACCACGACCATGACCGCCACGAAGAAAATTGCGGTCGGATAGACCATCGCACCGCGGACCTGTCGGGCGAGCTTGACCCGCTTCTCGATGTACCCCGCAAGACGGTTGAGAATCGTATCGAGGATACCGCCCATCTCACCGGCGCGAACGAGGTTGACGAAGAGCTCGTCGAAAACCTTGGGGTGCCTCCCGAGGCCATCCGAAAAGGTGCCGCCTTGCTCGACGTAGTCTTTCACGTCTTTGAGGATCGTGTTGAGGGCCTTGTTCTCACCCCGCGACGATAGAATGTCCAGACACTGCACCAGGGGCAGACCTGCGTCGATCATCGTTGCGAACTGACGTGTGAAGATGACCAGTTCCTTGGACGTGACACCGGTGCCGAGCGAAAGCTTGAGCTCGCGCCCCTTCTTCTTGATCTTGACCGGATTGAGCTGCCGTGCGCGCAGCCTCGACTGCACGGCTTCCTTGCTCTCCGCTTCGATGATTCCTGTTTGGACTTCGCCCGCACGAGTGCGCGCTTCGTATACCCACTCGGCCATGAATTCTCCGCCCGATCCCCTCTGGGTCTTTCAAAATCCTAGCTGATCTGGGATCGTGTGGTCAAAAGTGAGGCGTAATTCCGTTGTGGCTGCCAGTGCCGGACTAGTTTCGGTAGGGGTTCTGGATGTCGATATCGACCGGATCTGGTTCAGGCGCGGGAGCCGGCGGAGGCGGAGCCGCCTGCTTTGTAGGCTTTCCCTGCTGGATGGCAGGTTTCGTGACCTGCTGGCCCTTCGGGCGAGCCCGCCGCCGGCGCGGCCGAGGCGCTGCGGTGCTGCTCTTGCGTTTCGGTGCCTTCTTGGCTTCGTCGGGCGGGGAGGGCGCGTTCTCCGCATTTGCAGGTTCCGCCTCCATCTTTAGGGGATCGTCGGGGACCGGCTCCGCTGGCGCAGGGGGCGCCGGCTCAACCTCCGCGCCGGGTGTGCCTTCCGCGGGTTCGCGCGCCGCCGGCGCCCGCAAGAGCTGCCACACCAGGAAGCCGGCGTACAAGAAAACCACGATCGCAAGAACCATGACGAACCACTTCAACGCACCGGAGTCCGCGGTCGCGGTCCGCACCACGACGGGTGTACCGTCGCTGAGGACTCCGGAGACGCTCCCGTGGACGTACGATCCCGTGCCGGCATTCCGATTGTAGGTCTGACTCCCAGCGGCTACGCCCTCGCGAGGCATCGGAACACTCGACTCTGCGATCTCGGCGCGCCCGAGCAGTTCGATGGAATCGCGCACTCGCTGGCGCTCGGCCTGGAGGTTGTCGGCATCCAAGGCGCGGACCACTTCGGCAACGTCTCGCGTCTTGGCCACCCCGGCGCGACCGGCCGCCTCGTCGAGCGCCTCGCCAAACTCGTCGGCGCTTTGGAATCGGCCCTCGGGATTGCGGCTCAAGGCTTTCATCACCAGGTCGTCGAATGGTTCGAGATCCGGCCACAGTTCGGACGGCTTGATGATCGTGTCGTTGAGCAGCTTGTTGAGCGTGGCAGCGTTCGATTCACCCTTGAACAGGCGCCTCCCCGTCAGCGACTCCCAGAGAATGATTCCGACGCTGAAGAGATCAGAGCGTTGATCGGTTTCGCTCGAGGACGCTTGCTCGGGCGCCATGTAAGAGAGCTTGCCCTTGAACTGGCCTGCGCGTGTCGATGCCATCCGCACATCCGCTTTCGCAACACCGAAGTCGGTGAGTCGAGCGATACCGTCCGTCCCGATGAGGATGTTGTGAGGCGAGACGTCGCGGTGGACGAGCTTCAGTGGCCTTCCATGCTCGTCGGTGAGACGGTGCGCAGCGCCGAGGCCCTGGAGTGCATCGATGAGCACCCGGCACACGAATGGCCGCGGAAGCCTCTCGCCGTTCTTGGCTGCGCGACCGAGAAGCGCACCGAGGTGGTTGCCCTCGATGTACTCCATCACGAGGAAGTATCCGTCGCCGGGGCTATCACTGATGTCGAGCGTCGGCACCACGTTCATGTGACGAATCCGCGCGGCGAGGCGGGCCTCGTCGAGGAACATCGAAATGAACTCCTGCTCGTAGGCGAGGTGGGGATGCAATACCTTGAGCGCAACGAGTCGCTCGAAGCCTGCGACACCTTGTGAGCGCGCGATGTACACCGACGCCATTCCGCCGGAGGCCAGCTGCGTCAGGATCTCGTAGCGGCCGAGTTGCCGACCCGCCATGGGTCGCGACAGCCGATCGGTTCCTGGAACGCTGGCAGGTGCGTTCATCAGAAGCGTCCCTTGAGCGTCAAGGCGCCGCCCTTTGTGCTGACCCCGATCGAGGGTTCGATACGCTTGGACGAGGCGTCGCGAGACTCGCCTTTCCAGTTGGTGAACACGCCTAGAACGGCAGTGGTCGCCGCCATTCCCGCGGTGACACCGATGAGGATGTTGGTGCGACGCTCTTTCTGCTGGCCCTCTTCGAGCAACGCCGCGGCCTGCTCTTGAGGAGTCGGGGACCCTCCGGTGTTGATACCCGGTGAGCTGGCGGTCCTCGCGGCTGACTCATACGCGCTCACGCCCTTGTTGGCGTCGATCCCCGACCATGCTGCGACTGCGCCCAATGCCACGGTCGCACCGAGCGAGGAGAAGAACGCCCATCGCGGGACCGGCGGCGGCGGCGGCGGCGCGGGCGCGGCAAGTGTCACGTTCTTGATGGCTCCGGCGGTGCCTTGCACGAAGGTCGATGTCTCGCCATTGTCGAACGCGGCCTTGAGCGAGTGCTCCACATCGGGCGTCACGAAGAATGTGGGATGCTGGGCCAAAGCCCCATCGATTTCGAGGGTGCATGCCTTTTCGCACTCGGCACTGACGAGAACGCTCGTCGGCTTCACGGTAGCGATCACTGCGTCGGCGATCTTTTTCGAACGCGCGTCCGACGGATACTCGTCTCGCAGTTGCAGCGCGAGGTTGGCGGCTCGAATCGAGTTGCCGGCCTTGTGATGCGCGCGCACCGCTTGGAGCAAAGCAGTAGATGTGGGCACCACTCGATACGCGCGCTCGAACCAATGGGCCGCGAGCTCGTAGCGCTCCGATAGGTACGCCGAAGTTCCTTGGTCATACGCCTCGGCCGCCTTTGATCGATCTTCGACCGAGATGCTTTGTGCGCCAGACGCCGATCCCTGAGCTGCGGCTACAGTGGAAAATAGCAAGCAAAGTGTGAAAGCGAGCGCTGGTGTCCCTCGCCGGCTTTTGGTTGTGGTTCCCATCACCTAAATCCCGCCATTAACAATAGTAAAAATCTGGCGGGAAGCCGAATCACGCGCCGCCGCGAATCGCCTGCTGATAACCCTTTTGGTCTAATTGGGTCAGCATTTGGCGCATTTCGTCGGGCTCGGGCGAGCGGATCTCGGCGAGCTCCCGATCGAGGGCACCGTGGGCAACCAGGTGCAAAAGCGACTGATTCATCGTTTGCATGCCCGAGGTACCCTGGCCGGTCTGCATGATGCCGTACATCTGGTGGATCTTGTCCTCGCGAATGAGATTTCGAATGGCAGCGTTCGGAACGAGCGCCTCGCAAGCCATGGCGCGGCCCGGTCCGTCGGCACGCGGCAGCAGCATCTGACTCAGGACCCCTTGAAGAACGAACGACAACTGCGCGCGGATCTGGCTCTGTTGCCCGGAAGGAAACACGTCGATGATACGGTTGATCGACTGCGCCGCGGTGTTGGTGTGAAGCGTTGCAAACACCAAGTGGCCTGTTTCAGAAATTGTCAGCGCTGCTTCGATCGTTTCCAGGTCTCGCATCTCGCCGATGAGAACGACATCGGGGTCCTGACGCAGAGCGTACTTGAGCGCGTCTTTGAAGCTGGAGGTGTCGGATCCGACCTCTCGCTGGTTCACGACGCAAAGCTTGTTCGAATGGAGGAACTCGATCGGATCCTCGACCGTCACGATGTGATGACGGTCCTCGCTGTTGATCTTGTCGATCATCGAGGCGAGGGTGGTCGACTTGCCGGAGCCCGTCGGCCCCGTCACCAGCACCAGCCCGCGGGGCCGCGTGCAGAGCTCTTCGACGACCGGTGGAACGCCGAGATCGGATAGAGGTCGAATCTCGAACGGGATTGCGCGGAATGCGCCGGAGACGGCTCCGCGCTGGAGGAAGACGTTGGCTCGAAAGCGCGAAAGCGATTTGACACCGAACGAAAAGTCGATCTCGTGGCCCTTTTCGAAACGCAAACGCTGGTCTTCGGTCATGACCTCGTAGCAGAGCGCCTTGCTTTCGCGAGGCTTTAGCGGCGGCGTGCGCAGAGGAACCAGCGAGCCGTCGATACGCAATTGTGGCGGTGACCCGGTGGTGATGTGCAAATCGGAAGCGCCGCGTTCGACCATGAGTCGAAGCAACTGTCGCAGGGTGAGTGTCGGTGCCTCCTGAGGTGCTGCCATGGGCTAAAGCATACCAGAGGGCCAAACGATATGCCCTAAACGCTGCGGCGCGCCCATGGGCCCCGCCGTAACCAGTCCTGTCTGCGGTATTGCGAGCCGATGACCTTTGCGACGGACGTGGCGGTGAGAAAGGAACCCTCGAAACCGAGGCCGGGCGCCACTTGCTCATTGCAGAGGAACACTCCCCGCACGGGGGTACGCGTCGGCAACGCACAAACGCCGAGCGCTCGTCGCGTCGGGTACTCGTACACCGCCCCCATCGTATAAGGCCCTCTCGTCCAGGGATCACTGCACGGAAGTTCGGTGTCACCACGGAGCGCTTGCGGAGGCAGGCCGTCGTGGGGACTATCGATCCAAATCGCGTGCTCATCCAAGAACGGAACGACGCTGCGGATCGCGTCCAAGGCTTCGGCGCGAACGAAGCGAAGCGGCGACGAACCGGTGTCGATCAGATGTTCTTCGATCAAGCGATCTGCGGTGAGCAGAACTCGCTCTTCACCGACATCGCGACTTCGTAGCATGAACGCCTTCTCGTGATTGGTCGCGCTGGTGCACAGCAAGGCGAGAGGTTCGAGGGCGTTGGGTATTCCCCGCCTGACGACGAGGACGTGCACCGAGCTGCGATATGCACGAGAGCGGGGCTCACCGACTCGCTCGAACATTGCGGTCATCGGCGCGCGTTCCGGAAGTAGTTGCGACAGTTCGCCGATTGGCGTGCCTTGCACGACGTGGGAGCAGCCGATCTCTTCATCGGTCCGAGCAAGTCGCACGGTGTGGCCGCGCCGGCCTTCATGGTGAAGCGATTCTGCCCGGTCGCGGGGCCTGACATCGCTGCCCCAAGAACGAATGCGCGCAAACAGGGCCTCGCGGAACCAGGTCCAGCCACCCGTCAGCTCCGTCACGCCCGACAGAATGTGGCCATGCAATCGTGCTCGTGTGGCATCGGAGTGCTGTGAAGGGAGCAAACCGGAGACGTGGTGAAGGGCCGCTTCGAATGCGGTGCGCAACGGATGCTTCATTGCGAGTTGGTTCCACGAAGTCCAACCCTGCCCCTGCCGGTCGTAGCGTTGCGCTGTCGTGGCCAAAGAGAACTGCTGTCGCTCCATGAAGGTCTCGGGCGGCCAGACCAGCTCGCGGCCCACCACTGCATCTAGCTCGTCGCCGACCTCGCTCAGCGTTCGGGTGATGTCTGCAGCCTGGCGTCCGACGCCGGGGAGCTCGCGCGCGAGCTCCGCAAGCCACTTGTCCGCGTCCGGGTAGACGTTGAGCCGATGCTCCGGAAGCAGCAGCTGAAAGACACTGCTCCGATCCACCAGGCGTTGGCGAACGTCCTGTCTGAGCGCGAGCTCATCCAATGTGTTCTGAACGACGGGGCTCTGCACACCCGTGATCGTCAGTCCGTGCGACTCGACCTCGACATCTCCGAGCGTATAGAAAGGAGCCGGCGCACCTTGGCCGAGCACGAGCACCCTTAGGCCTTCGCGCGCCAGCAGCGCTGCGCACAGGAGTGGCTCGAGATATGTGCCCAGGACGACGACGTCGTAGAAGCTGGTCGGCACGGTCTACGCGTCCGGCACGGACAGCGATCGAGCGGGGTCCGCGACTGAGGTGCTCACGGTCAATGGGTCGAGCGTAATCGCGCCGATTGCGATCTGGTGAATCACCCGCGGCAAGAGCCGATGCTCTTGAATCTGAATTCGCGCGTGAAGTGTCTCCGCCGTGTCGTTCGCGAGCACGGGGACTGCGGCCTGGGCGAGGATGGGTCCCGTGTCGACGCCCGCGTCGACGATGTGCACTGTGCACCCGCTGATACGCACGCCGCCGTCTAGCGCATCTTGCGGCCCGTTGTGCCCAGGGAAGGAAGGGAGCAGGGCAGGGTGCACGTTGATGATCTGGCCGGGGAACCGATCGAGCAATGGCGCACCGAGTACGCGCATGAATCCGGCCAAGACCACCAGATCGGGCTTCAGCGCGGCCACCTCGTCGGCAAGTGATCGGTTCCACGCGTTGCGGTCATCGCCCTTCCGGAGCGACACCGTTCGCGTTGGAATCCCCCGTGCCTCGGCGAACTCCAACGCTGCGGCCTTCCTTCGATCCGAGATGACGCCCACGACGTTTGCGCCGCAGGTTCCCGCATCAATCGCATCACAGATGGCTCTCAAGTTGGAGCCGCGACCAGAAACGAGAACCACTGCGTCCATCATGAGCTCTACGCCGAAAAGGAAACACCCTCGCGGTTCGTGACCTCACCCATGACGAAGGCGCGTTCGCCGCTCGCGTTGAGTGCATCGACCAGGCTCGAAGCTCGCTCGGGGGCGACGAACATCGTGAAGCCGACGCCCATGTTGAACGTGCGTCGCATCTCCGCGTCGGCGACGCCGCCTCGCTCTTGGATGAGAGGGAAGACAGGGCCGGGTGTCCAGGAGCTCGAATCGATGGCAATTCCAAGACCTTCCGGGGTAACGCGAGGGAGATTTTCTGGGAGCCCGCCACCGGTGATGTGACACATGGCGTGCACGCTGTGTTCGAGTGCGATTCGCGCGGCCTTCACGTAGATTCTCGTGGGACGGAGTAGCGCGTCGCCGAGGGTTTCTCCTCCATCGAATGCGTCGTCGAGCGAGAGTGGCTCATCACCATCCAAGAGGGCGTGCCTGGCCAACGAGAACCCATTGGAGTGCAGGCCGGAAGATGCGACTCCTACAACCAGATCGCCCGGCCGAGTCGCCTTGCCGTCAATGATGCTCTTGCGGCTGACGACGCCCACCGCGAAGCCGGCCAGGTCGTATTCGCCCGAGGCATAGAAGCCTGGCAGCTCCGCGGTCTCGCCTCCGAGAAGCGCGCACTCTGCCTGGCGACACCCTTCGGCAATGCCTTTCACGACGGCCTCCCCTTGATCGACATCGAGCTTCGACGTCGCGAAGTAGTCCAGGAAAAACAAAGGCCGTGCGCCCACCGTGATGATGTCGTTGACGCACATCGCGACGAGGTCGATGCCGATGGTGTCGTGGCGCCCAAGCTCGAAGGCTAGCTTCAGCTTGGTGCCAACGCCGTCGGTTCCGGAGACGAGCACCGGGTCCTCGATGTCGCTCGGCAGCGAACAGAGGCCAGCGAAGCCGCCAAGCGATCCGAGGACGTGCTCGGATCGAGTCGATTGCGCGAGCGGTTTGATCCGTTCGACGAGTTGCTCGCCGGCTTCGATGTCGACGCCGGCATCGCGATAGGTCAGGCCCGCCATGCCGCGGAAGCTAGGCGATCGGTCGGGGCGGGTCAACGAGCGGCGCTTCGTTGACGGTCGAGGGCTCGTCGCGTAAACACGCGTGCATTCAGGGCCGGACGAACACATCGAAACTCTGTCTGCTCGGGTTGCTGCTGGCCGCCGCGGGCTGCCAGGGTGACTCGTCCCCGAAGCCCGACCGGGCTCTCCCCGAGCCGCTCCCCGAGCTTCCCGAGCGGGCCAAGCCGGACCGTGACAAAGCTCGACTGGTGCGCATCGACGTGTACGGCGCTGCAGCCGAGGATACGGCCGGGGCTCGGGTGGTCCTTCTCTTCGAAGGGGCGCCCTTGTTTCAGCAGAAGCAGCTTCCGGCCGAGGGCATCTTGCCGGCACGAATTGCGATCGAGCTCGAAGATGTCGAGTGGGGCGACACCGTGCCCGTTTCCCAGTCGGTCGAACGGGGTGGGCTGCAGCGCGTGCGGCTCGCCACCCCCAATCCCCGAGTCGTGCTGGACCTGCAACCGGGGGCGACAGGGCGACTCTTCTATCTCACGGACCCTTATCGAATTGTCGTCGATGTCAGCGCTGTCAGTCGCTCCGGCCCGAAGCGACGGCCGCTCGTCGTGCTGGACCCTGGGCACGGCGGTCGTGAGCCGGGCGCGGCCAACGACCAATACGGGCTCGTCGAGTCGCAGGTGGCGCTCGACTTGGCCGAGCTGACCGCGAGTCGACTCAGCGCGATCATGCCCCGCGTTCGTGTCTTGCTCACACGATCGACTGACGTCGATCTGTCGCTCGAAGAACGGTGCGCGCTCGCCAACGCCATGGAGGCGGACGCATTCGTCTCGATCCACTTGAACGCGAGCCAAGAGCCAGTCCGCAGAGGTGGCGTCACGACCTTCGTGCTCGACACAACGAACAACCGGCAGGCGCTTCGACTCGCCGCGCGAGAGAACGGAACTCGGGTAGCGGAGGTGACCGGAATCCAAGGCCTGCTTGCAAAACACCATCGGCGGACCCAAGCCGAAGGTTCGCTGACCTTGGCCGGCAAGATTCAGCGACATACCCTGAAGCGCGGCCGCTCGGTTCTCCCCAAGCTCGCGGATCGCGGTGTGCGGCGGGCCATGTTCTACGTCTTGGTGGGCGCTCGGATGCCATCGGTGTTGGTCGAGGCCTCATTTGTGACATACGAGCCCGAAGCGCGCGCGCTGACCCGTCACAACTATCGCCGGGCACTTGCCGACGGCATCGCCTCGGGCATCGCTTCGTACTTGTTGGCTCGATAGGCTGATAGGTTGCCCGGTCCCGGACAGACGGTCATACTCGCTGACCGTTGTCGGATGGATCCAGTCCGGTCGTCGATCTTGGTGGCCTCGCACCTTCGCTCGGCAAGACCTGTAGCAGGTACCTCGGCGGATACCGCCGAGCGTTCGAGGACGCGGTGCGCCGTGGAGACCCGGGCGTCGACACGGCACATGCGCACGCGCGCGCCCTCGACGGTCTGCTCAGCGCCCTGTACTGCGCTGCGGACGCCGCCAGTCGTGCGCTCGGGCGGGAGCCCCGTGGGCGTGTCGCGCTTGCTGCGGTGGGCGGCTACGGCCGCTTGACCCTCGGCTTGAACAGCGACGTGGACGTCGTGTTCCTCTGTGACGACTCTGATGACCCCTTCGTCGGTGCGTTGGCCGAGGGTCTGCTCTATCCATTGTGGGATCTCGGGGTAGACATCGGGCATGCTGTTCGAAGCATCGACGAGATGCTGAGCCTGGCTCGCGAGGACATCCGTACCACCACGACGCTAATCGACTTCCGGCGAATCGCCGGCAGCGGCGCACTGCTCGATGACCTCGAACGCGGCGCGCGCGAGCAGGTCTTCGAGCCGTACCTGGTCGACTTCCTGGGTGCACTCGAGCACGACACCGAGACGCGCCACCGTCGCTTCGGAGGCAGTCTTTATCTTCTCGAGCCCGACGTAAAGCAGGGCCGCGGCGGCTTGAGAGATTTGGACGTGGCCGAATGGGCGGCACGGGCTCGCTGGGGAGCTCGTGATGAGCAGGACTACGTCCGCACCGGGGCACTCTTGGCGCGTGAGGTCCGAGAGCTCGAAGATGCCCGCGAGATGCTCTGGCGCGTCCGCAATCTTCTGCACCTGCGCGCCGGCCGTCAACAGGACCGGCTGACGTTCGGGGATCAGGAAGATATCGCGCAGGAGCTTGGTTTCGTGGATGGCGTGACCCTCGGCGTCGAGCAGTTCATGCAGGCCTATTACAGGCACGCCCGTATCGTAGCGCTCACCGCGGAGCGAATGCTCGACCGGGCACGCCCGCGCAACCGCGCGCGTGCAACCACCTTCCGAAAGCTCGCGCACGGGATCATTCTGGCGGACAGCAACATCAGGCTGGAGAATCCTCAACGGCTCGACGGCGACCCAGCGCTCGCGTTCCGGTTCTATCGTCAAGCGTTGCGCCACCAGAAGCGGCCGGATCACTCGGCATTGGATGCCATCGCCCGGATTGCGCCCGACAAACGGTGGCGGCTTCGATTGCAGGACTCCGAGGAGGCCACTCAGCTCTTCTTGGGGCTGCTCAAGAACGTCGACGAGTCCCCGTTCCGAAGCGGATCGACGATCGCCGAGTTGCACGAGGTGGGGCTGGTCTCCGCGATGGTTCCCGAGTTCGAGCCACTGGTCGGTCGCGTTTATCACGACGTATTTCACGTCTACACCGCTGACATTCATGCCATCAAAGCGCTCGAGCTGCTGCAGGCGCTTGCCCGAGGCGAGAGCCAGGGCCGCGCCCTGTCCGCTCGCCTTGCGGCAGAGGCCCCGAGGCGCCTTCCCTTGTTCTTGGCAGTCCTGTTGCATTCGCTCGGGCGGACCCGCGGGCGCAACCAAGAGGCAGCGGGCGCCCGTCTAGCAGAGAGCGTGACGCTTCGTCTTGGCCTCAGTGCCGTCGATGCGCAGCACGTCGCATGGCTCGTTCGTGAGCACAGGTCTCTCTATCTGTGGGCGACGCAGCGTGACATCCACGATCCGCAGAGCCTGAACGAAGTCGTCAAACTGGTGGGCACCCCAGAACGGCTTCGCGACTTGTTCTTATGCACCGTCACGATCATCTCGACCGTCAATCCAAAGGCCATGACATCGTGGAAGGCTCGTGCCCTCGAGGACCTCTACCTTGCGACCCTCGCCCAGCTCGAGTCGGGTAGCGTTCCGGCGCAGACCGAGAACCGCGTTTTGGAGGTGAAGCTGCAGGCCGTCGTTGGCTTTGCCGGAGATGCCGGCCAAGAAGAGCTCCAAAGCTTCATCGACGAGATGCCCGAGCGGTATTTTCTCGCCAATCCAGTCGACGTCGTGCGTCATCACGCCCGAATCTCGCGTGACCGTGCCGAGGGGCTCGCAACCGTGCGGGTCGGCCCCGGTCCAAGCGAGGATGTCGAAGAAGTCGTGGTCGTATCGACGGATCGATCGGGCCTCCTTGCTGACCTCACCGCGGTGTTCGCGGCGCACGATCTCTCGATCCTCACGGCGCAGCTCTACACGCGCCGACGCAAGTCGGGAGACGAAGTATTCGACGTGTTTTGGGTCAAGGTGGGAGACAACACCCCGATGCCTGCCCGGCTCGCCGCAGCCCTCCAAGAAGACATCGAGCAGCGTGTCACCAATCGCGTTTCGGCCCAGGACTTGATCGCTCGGCAGAGCACGCCACCCCCATGGTCCGTGCGCCCTGGGCCTGATGTTCCCACGCATATCAGCGTGGATAACAAGGCGTCGTCGCGATACACCATCGTCGACGTATTCACTCGAGACCGCATTGGCCTCCTGCATGAAATTGCGCGCACTCTTCATCAGCTAGATCTGACCATTGCCTTGTCCAAGGTGAACACGGAGGGGCAGAGCGTGGCGGACGTGTTCTACATCGCAGACGCCGACGGGAATAAGGTGCAAGACCCCGATCGCCTGAAGCGTCTACAGCGAGTTCTCTACGATCGCATCCTCGCGCTCCACGCTCGCGCCGAGGACCCGTGAAGGCCCGGCCCGGTTTCTTTCGTCGGTGGCTAGTATTCATCGTGCCCCTGAGCGCGCTCTCGGCCGGTTGCGGCTCCACCCAGAGCCCTCCGGCCAGCCCCCCAGCCGTCGAAGCCGTGAGTCGGCCGGCAGCGAGCCCGGATGTGCTTCGGGGAGAGCGTCTGCTGACCGAGGGCAAAGTCGGAGAAGCGAAGCGGGTCTTCGAACAGGCGCTCGATGATGACCCGAACGATCCGCGCGCGTGGCTCGACCTCGGACTGGTGCACGAGGCGAAGGGAGACTTTGCGTCCGCCGAAAAGGCCTATCGACGCGCCGCCGGGCTCGACCGAAATTTTGCCGAGGCCTTCAACAACCTCGGTGTGCTCTTGCGCGAGGGAGGCAAGCTCGCCGAAGCGACGACTATGCTCGAGCGCGCAGTCGCGTTGGACCCGCAGCTCTCTGCCGCCCGATTCAATCTGGGTCTCGCGTACGAAGAGCAGGGAAAGCTCGCTGAGGCTGAGCGGGAGTACCTCGCAACGATCGATCGGCTCCCAAATGACCCCGTTCCCCGGATCAACCTCGCGATGATGCTTCTCGACATGGAGCGGCCCGAGGACGCCGCCGTGCAGCTGCGCGCCGCTCGTCCGATGGTGCGGGGCGACGTTTTGCTCGCCATTGCGGTAGGCGAGGGTTTCCGGCGCTCTGGTTTTCCGGAGGAAGCAGTCGCCTTGTTACGCACCACGTTGGGCCAGGCGCCGGATCCGCCACCCACGGAGCTTCTCGCGGAGCTTGCGCTGGCTTATTACGCCACCGGGGATCTCGACGCCGCAGAGTCGACCATGCGTCGCGCCGTCGGGCAAGACGAGCTCGACCCGGGACTTCAGTATGCGTACGGCTCGATCCTCGCGAAACAAGGCCAGCTGGGCAAGGCTCGGGCACACCTGAGGCGCGCCGCCAAGCTCGATCCCGACGGGCCGTACGCCGATCGGGCGCGCGCACGACTCGAAGCGCTCAAGAACTAGCCGGCTGAAAGTCCAAGCCGACCAGGAATACTTCGTAGCTCTCGTCTCGAGTGGCTTTCGGACGGATGATCCGCACTTTGGCGAATAGCTCGCGAACGGCGCCGCGTGCGTCTTCGAACTCGGCGCCCTGGAAGATCTTCGCCACGAAGGTGCCGCCCGGTTTGAGCACCGACTTCGCGAGCTCCAAAGCGCGCATGACGAGCTCGTAGCTTCGGTACTGATCGGCATGGCGCTGCCCGCTCGTCTTCGGTGCCATGTCGCTGATGACCAGGTCGAACGGCCCGCCCAGGGTCTCAGGATCGACTTGGAATGCGTCGAGCGCGAGAATCTGTGCCTGGGGTGGGAGCGCGACTCCCGGATCATGGAGATCGATTCCGAGCACCTGGCCGTTCGGCCCGACTTGCTCTGCTGCGTAGAGCGTCCAGGAGCCGGGGCTCGCTCCGAGATCGAGAACGCGCTGGCCCTTCTTGAACAGGCCAACGCGTCGGTCGATTTCCTGAAGCTTGTACACCGAGCGAGCAGGATAGCCTTCGCGCCGCGCGCGGCGTCCGTGGTGATCCTGCGTGCGGCGGCGGGGCAGTTAGCCCTCTTCGGTGGCTTCCGGCGCTGCCTCGGCGGCCTCTTCTTTGGCCGGAGGTTCAGGGAGCGGCATCGTCGCCTTCTTGATCGAGCCCTTCACGGTGACGAAGCCGTTGCGCGCGCCCGGCACGCCACCGTCCACGAGGACGATGTTCTCCTCGGACAGCACCTTGACGATGCGAAGGTTGAGGATCGTGGACCTCTTGTTGCCATGCTGGCCCGGCATCTTCGTGCCGCGATGCGTGCGACCGGGCGTCATGTTCATACCGATCGAGCCGCCGCCACGCTTGGATTCGTGCGTGCCGTGACCGACCGTACCTGCGCCTGCGAAGTTGTGACGCTTCATGACGCCGGTGAAGCCGCGACCCTTGCTCGTGCCGGACACATCCACAAACTGTCCGTCTCGGAAGATGTCAGACACGCCGAGAGTCTGCCCGACCTCGAATCGCTCCAGGAGCGACTCGTCGATGCGGAACTCGCTAACCACTCGCGGCGCCTCGACGCTGGCCTTCTTGAAGTTGCCAGCCTCGGGCTTGCTCACCAGCTTCTCGCGGCGGCTGCCAAAGCCGAGCTGAAGGGCGGCGTAGCCGTCTTTGTCCGGGGTGCGCTTCCCCACCACGACGCAGGGTCCTGCCTTGATTACAGTGACGCGTCGCACCTCCCCGTTGTCGAGGAAGATTTGGGTATTGCCAAGCTTGGTGCCGATGAGGCCGGGATTCGTATTCACAGGTCTTCTCCCCGGGAAAAGGGCCGCAAAGATAGTGAGGCGTGAGGGCGAGTCAAGGCGGATGCGGTTTCCAGCTCAGACAGCGTATTCCTCTTCGATTCCGAAGATTCGGAGCGCGTTTTCATAGGTGGTCTGGGCGAAGGCCTCTGGATCGACTCCGCGGAGCTCGGCGATCCGAGTCGCCGTATACGCTACGTAGGCGGGTTCATTGCGTTTTCCCCGCCTAGGGATCGGGGCCAGATAGGGCGCATCCGTCTCGACCAAGATGGCGTCTGCGGGCTGTTTGAGGGCCGCTTCCTGAACCGCGACCGACTTCTTGAACGTGACGATCCCGCTGAAGGAGGAGACGAAACCCAGATCGAGCGATGCAGAGGCGAAGGGCGCGTCCTCACTGAAGCAATGGATGATGCCGCCCACATCCCTGGCCTGCTCTTCGCGAAGGATTCGGAGCGTGTCCTCGGGTGCTGAGCGCGTGTGGATCACCAGGGGCTTGCGGAGCTCCTTGGCGATCGCGATCTGCCGTCGGAAGGCCTCCTCCTGGGCAGCGCGGGGAGAGTGGTCGTAATGGAAGTCGAGGCCTGTTTCGCCGATCGCGACCACGGATGGGTGGGAGCCCGCGTCGCGAATCGCGTCGCAGAGCGCATCATCGAGGTGCTTGGCGTCATGCGGGTGAACCCCCACCGTGGCCGAGATTCGATCCGGGTGCTGTCGCGCGATCTCGACGGCGGACATCACCGACCCCACGTCGTTGGCGCAGCCGATCGTGGTGATGCGCTTCACGCCTGCTTCATTCGCGCGATCGAGCACCGCATCGAGGTCTTCGAGGAGGCGTGGGTCGTCTAAGTGGCAGTGGGTATCGAAGAGCATCACTGGCTTTCGCTACACAGATTGATTGGCTTGGCGGACTGAAGCAAGCAAGGCGTTCGCCTCAGGGCTTTTCGGTGCGAGCTGCTCCAACGCGGTTTCGTAGACCGGCCTTTCGGTCTTTCGGCTCCTTCGAAACGCGCGAGCCAGGTCGGGCACTAACG
Organism: Deltaproteobacteria bacterium; assembly: GCA_041821485.1. Classification (GTDB taxonomy): domain Bacteria; phylum Myxococcota_A; class Polyangia; order Polyangiales; family Houyiibacteriaceae; genus SG8-38. Next base: position 11,956 of record JBGUEF010000005.1, on the reverse strand, counting down.
AGGTGAGCTCGAGCTCGCCGACGAGCTGCACGGCGTACTGCCTGGCTTCGATGCGCCAGCTTCGAACGATCTTTCGAATCACTTCGACGCCCGCCGGGTCGCCAAGGCGCACGAGCGCTCGCGCCGCGGCCGCGCGCAAAATCGGGGAGCGCCATCGGTGATTCGCTAGACGCATCAATGCACCCAACGAGTCGCGATCTTCCAAGTCTCCGAGTCCGATCGCGGCGGGGAAGGCTCGGTCCGGGCGCTCGAGGGCAGCGCGCAGCATGGGCGCCCCCCTTCTGTCACCCAACGCAGCGAGCCCCGTTGCCGCGGCGAACCGGACCGGGTCGGACGGATCCTCGAGCAAGTCCGCGATTGCATCCGCGCTCTCGGTCGCGCCGAGCTCGCCCAGACACTGCACGGCGAGGAGGCGGACCTCTTCATCTCGATCTCTCAGGCCAGCGGCGATTCGATCCGAATTGCCCGCACCCAAGTACGACAAGGTCCAGATCGCCGAGAAGCGCATTTCGGGGCGAGCGTCGTCGAGCAGGGCCACAATTGCATCGGCGCCTTCTTCGGGAGAAACTCTGCCGACCGCGAGGACGGCGGTTTGGCGGGCGCCCATGTGCGCGTCTTCGAATGCGTCGAGCAAGGTGCCCAGCCCCTCGATCGCGCCGAGTGCACCGAGTGACTCGTACGCCGCCTCTCGGACCGCGCCTGCGTCGTCTTTCGCCAGCGCCAATAGGCCCTGCACCGCCTCATCTCTGCGCTCGGGCGGGGGCTCGCCGAGGCGCGCCGCCGCCGCACCACGAAACCGTGGTTGCTGCGCTCGCACGTCGCGCAGCGCCGCTTCGAACGTCGGTGCGAGCGGCGGGATCACTTCGCGGACGACCCGGGCTCGACATCTTTGTCGACGCCGAGGACGCTGAGACCATTGTCGTCGCTGGCGGCGAGCACCATGCCTTGCGACTCCAGCCCCATGAGCTTGCGGGGTTTCAGGTTGGCGACGATCACCACGCGCCGACCGATCAAGTCTTCGGGGGCATAGTGCTCGGAAATGCCGGCGAGGATCTGGCGCGGTTCTGCTTCGCCGGCATCGACGATCAGCCTGAGCAGCTTCTTGCTCTTTTCGACCTTCTCCGCCTCCTTGACGACGGCCACGCGAAGGTCGACCTTCGCGAAGTCGTCGAACTCGATGAGGTCGTCCTGGTTTGGTTCGGAGTCTGTCATGGCAGGTACTTTCTTCTTTTCGTCGGGAGCTTCTTCGACTCCGAGTCGCTCCAAAACCGAACGTTCCTGACTCTCGTCGAACCTGGGGAAGAGTGGAGTCGCGGTTTGCGTTTGGGTCCCTGGTCGCAGACCGCCCCAAGCGTTCGGCCAGAGATCGACCTGCTCGGTTGGCAACAGCGGAGGCATCCCGATCTGCTCGCGAAGCTCGTTGCACTTCTCGGGCATCACCGGGAACAACATGATCGAAAGCCAACGCAGCGTTTCGAGCACCGTGTAACAGACTTGCTCGAGCCGCGTCTTGTCGTCTTGCTTGGCGAGCTTCCAGGGCTCGGTCGAGTCGACGTACTTGTTTGCCGCCGAAACGAGCTCCCAGATGGAGTCGAGGGCACGGTGGAAGGCCAGCGCTTCGATATGCTGCCCGGCCCGTCGCGAGGTCGACTTCGCCTTCTCGATCAGTTGCTGGTCGATCTCGTCGAGGGCATCCAGATCGACATTCGGCACGCGGCCGCCGAGGTTATTCTTGACGATACTCGCCACGATCCGGTTCATCAGATTGCCGAGTCCGTTTGCGAGCTCGCCGTTGTATCGGTTGAGCAGATTGCGATGGCTGAAGTCGCCGTCCTGGCCAAAACCGACCTCGCGCATGAAGTAGTACCGCAGCACATCCGCCCCGAAAGCGTCGACCAACGGGCCCGGCGGAAGGAAGTTTCCGAGCGACTTGGACATCTTCTCGCCGTTCACGGTGAGCCACCCGTGCGCCCAAACTTGCGTTGGGAGCCGGATCCCCGCGCTCATCAAGAATGCAGGCCAGTAGATCGCGTGAAAACGAAGAATGTCTTTTCCGACGATGTGGATGATCGTCTCGGATGATTGCCAAAACTCGTCATAGAGCGGGGCTTCGCCTTCCTTGGCTGGTCCGCCGAGCGCGCTCACGTAGTTCATCAGGGCGTCGAGCCAGACGTAAACGACGTGCTCGGGGTCGTCGGGCACCGGGACACCCCAGCGAAAGCTCGTCCGGGAGATCGACAAATCGCGCAACCCCTCTTTGACGAACGACTTCACTTCGTTCAGGCGCGCTTCGGGCTGCACGAAGTCCGGATGCGCTTCGTAGTGATCTAGGAGCGGCTGCGTGTACTTGCTCAGACGGAAGAAGTAGCTGCGCTCCTTGATGCGCTCGACCGGCTTCTGATGAATCGGGCAGAGGTTGCCTTCGAGCAGCTCCTTCTCGGTCTTGAACGACTCGCATCCGACGCAGTACCAGTCCTCGTAGTCATCGAGATAGACATCGCCCCTGTCTTGCATGAGCTTCCAGAGCGCTTGAACGTTCTCCCGGTGCTGGGGCGAGGTCGTCCGGATGAAGCCATCGTGGGCGCAGCCGAGCTCTTCCCAGGCTAGACGGAATGGCGCGGCCATCCGGTCTACGAATTCCTGCGGCGCGAGGCCCTCTTCTTTGGCGCGGCGTTCGATCTTCAATCCGTGCTCGTCGAGCCCAGTCAGGAAGTACGCGGGCCTCCCGCGAAGGCGCGCGTATCGAGACACCACGTCCGCGGCCACCGTGGAATAGGCATGACCGATATGGGGCCGATCGTTGACGTAGTAGATCGGCGTGGTGACGTAGAAGGGGCGAGCCATTGCGCGCCCGAGACTAGCCAAAATCGACCAGGACGCCACCTAGCGCAGATTCCGCAGGCCAAACAGCAGCGAGTCCAGCGCAACCTGACGATTGGCGTTCTGTTGCATGGACTGGACGCATTCGTGAATGAGAGAGACTCGAGCCGCGGCCGCGCTCGACGAGACGGATGCCCCTCGTGCTTCGAGATCCTCCCCCCGCGTAGAGAAACCGAGATCCTCGACGGGAAGACCCAGCGAGCTCAGCGCGAGGTCCCGGTAGAAGGTTTGGAGTGTGAGCAGTGCGAGCTCGAGGTCGTCCCGCCGTGCGAGCTGTTCGGAGAGCTCGACCAAAGTTCCTGGGCCGGAGCCTCGAACGGCGTCGTCTACCGAGAGGACCAGATCGGTCAAAGCGTCCACCGCGCCATCCGTCGCAAGTGCCAGGGCCACGTCCGCCCGGCCAGCGCTCAGTGCGATTGCCGGGCCGATCGAGGCCTCGGGGACCCCCTCAGATTCGAGGATGTTCCGCAGAACGGCGCTGGGCAGACGCGCGAAGCGGACCCGCTGGCACCGTGATCGAATGGTAGGCAGCAGAGAATCGGGGCGCTCCGAGGTGAGGATGAAATGCACGTTTGGGCGCGGTTCCTCGAGTGTCTTGAGAAGCGCGTTGGCGGCCTCTGGCTGGAACGTGGGGAATGAGACGTCCGCCTCGGGAAAAATGAAGAAGGTCGACCCGGCTTCGAAGGGCGCGAACTGCGCAAGGGGCAGAATCTCGGAGCGGAGAATCTCGACTTGGATGTTCCGCTTGCCCTCATCGCGAGGCCGGAACACGCGCACGTCAGGATGCGACCCTGATTCGATGCGCTCGACGATGTGTGGGTCGCCCCCCGCCACGATGTCGGTTGCAAACGAAAGCGCAGTGCGCTCCTTCCCAACGCCGCTCGGGCCGTCGAACAAATACGCCGAGGCGATGCGACCGTGCTCGCGTGCCCGCACGAGCGCCCGCACGGCGCCTTCCTGGGCCCTCACCGACGCGAGCGCGCTCACTTGTCGGAGCCTCGGGCGAAAATTGAAATCGCGATCGTCTGTACGGCGTCCACCACTTCGTCGGGAGAGAAGGCATCGGGATCGACGAACGCCTGCATCACCAGACCGTCGAGTAGGCCGATGACAATTCGAGGTAGGAGGTCGAGCGAGATCCGGGGCTCTAAGCCTAGCGACACGAGATTCTCTTCGAGGTAGTCGCGGATTTGCTGAGCACCGAGCCCGTAGAACTCTGCCAGCTTCGGCCGGAACGACTCGTCGTAGAGGCTCAACGCGAGCAAGTCAGCGACGACCAGCGCTTCATCGGTCCGCTCCGCGCGGGTCGCCCAGAGCTCCTCGAGGGACTTCCGAAGGGCCTCGAACGGGTTGTCGGACGGAGACCACGCTTGCATGGTGCGCGCCTGTACCACGTTGCACGCGGTTTCGAGGACGGCGTGAATCAACGCCTCTTTGGTGGGGTAGTGATAGTGGAGCGCGCCTTTGCTCATGCCGGCTTCTTTGGCGATGTCGAGCAGGCTGGTCCGCGCGTAGCCCTGCCGAGCGAGCACGCGAATCGCTGCGTCGATGATCTGCTGGGAGCTGACCGCGCTCTTTGCGTACGCCATGCAATGGAGACAATGACGCCTGCTCCTGGGGCTCGTCAACCGCTTGTGCTACAGCCGCCCGGTGAGTGAACAAGGTCAGTCGCTGGCGCGCCTCGTCGAGCTGATGCGCACGCTGCTCGGTCCCAACGGGTGCCCGTGGGATCGGGAGCAGACGCTCGAGACCCTCCGGCAGTACGTGATCGAGGAGGCCCACGAGGTGGTCGACGCGATCGATCACGGGACGCCCGAGATGCTCCGGGAAGAGCTGGGCGACCTGCTGCTGCAGGTGGTCTTTCAGGCTGCGCTCACCGACCAGAAGGGATGGTTCGACATCGACGGCGTGGTCGACGCCATTCACGAGAAGCTCGTTCGTCGACATCCCTGGGTGTTCGGAGACGAAGAAGTCGACGATGCGAGCGGTGCGATCAACAGCTGGGAAGCGATCAAAGCCAAGGAAAAGAAGGAGCGCGGCGCGCTCAGCGGAGTGCCCGTCGCCTTGCCGAGCCTTCTGCGCGCCGTGCGCATCGGAGAAAAGGCGAGCGCGGTCGGCTACGATTGGCCGGACGCCGGTGGTCCGCGTGCCAAGGTGGACGAAGAGCTGAAAGAGCTCGACGAGGCAGCCGAGAACCAAGACATGGCTGCCCTCGAGCACGAGCTCGGCGACCTCCTGTTTGCCCTCGCGACCTATGGCCGCAAGCAAGGGCTCGATCCGGAAGCCGCGCTTCGCGGTTCGCTCAATCGGTTCTCCTCGCGCTTCCGGCACTGCGAGCTCGATGCCCAGGCTGAAGGCAAGAGTCTCCGCGACTACGAAGAGCCGCAGCTCGACGAGATGTGGGAGCGCGCCAAAGCCGCCGAGCGCAAGGCGTGAAACGCGGCGGGCCCGTTCTGTGGGCCGAGTCCAATCCGATGACTACAGCCGTTCTTCGGGAAACGGTATCACAGACTGAATCGAGTCAGCGCCGACGAGCAGCATCAGCAAACGGTCGACGCCAAGGGCGTTGCCGCCGCTTTCGGGCATGCCTCGCTCCAAGTCGTCGAGAAACCGCTCGTCCATCGGATACACGGGGGCACCTGCCGCGCGGCGCTCAGATTGGTTCTGTTCGAAGCGTCGCCGCTGTTCGGTGGCGTCGGTGAGCTCCCCGAAGCCGTTGCAGAGCTCCACGCCGCGGAAGAACGCCTCGAACCGATCCGCCATTCCATTCGGCTTGAGCTTTGCGAGCGACGCCATGGAAGAGGGCCAGTCGGTCACGACCACGGGCCGCTCGTTGCCGAGTCGTGGCTGAACCGTCTCGGCCCACACCCGAAAGAACCGCTCCTCGTCGTTCACGAGCGTAGCGAGCCCCACGTTCGCGTGGAACTGTAGGGCTTCGTCGACGGTGAGCCGCTGCCATGGCGGCTGAACCTCGGGGGCGGGCTGGTCCAGTGCATTCGCCACGAACGCCACCAGCTCCTCGGTGTCTCGAATCACGTCGTCGGAGGTCGCATTCGCGCGGTACCACTCGAGCATGGTGAACTCACGCTCGTGATGACGACCGTGCTCTTCGGCGCGATAGCTCCGGGAGAGCTGGAAGATCCGTTCGGCCCCCGCGCTCAGAAGGCGCTTCATTTGATACTCGGGGCTCGTGGCGAGCCAGCCGACGGACTCCCCCTCTGAGGTACGCACCTCGAACGCCGAGAGATGCACGTCGAGCCCAGGGGAGGGCACGATCGCCGGCGTCTCTACCTCGACGAAATCACGTTCCTCGAAGAAGCGCCGGATGGAGCCGAGGAGCGAAGCGCGAAGCGCCAAGACTTGCAGCACAGCGAGATCCGAGGGCGGCGCCACTCGAACACTCAGCCTTTGACGCGCTCCACGTAGTCGCCTGTGCGCGTGTCGACCTTCAGCTTGTCGCCAGCGTTGACGAAGAGCGGCACGTTGACCTGCAGACCCGTCTCGCACATCGCAGGCTTCGTCGTGTTGCTGCTGGTGTCCCCTTTGAAGCCTGGTTCGGTCTCGGTGACCAGCAGCTCGACGAACGTGGGGGGGGTGACACCGATGGGACGGCCTTCGAAGAGCATGATGTCCACCTCGGTGCCATCGAGGAGATAGTGCACGTTGTCGCCGAGCTGCTCGTTCGTCAGCGAGATCTGCTCGTAGCTCCGCGTGTCCATGAAGACCCGAGAGTCCCCCTCGGGGTAGAGATACTGCATCGTGCGCTCTTCGGTATCCGCCTTCTCGAGCTTCTCACCGCTCTTGAACGTCCGGTCGATGACCGCGCCGGTCATCATGTTCTTGATGCGGGTGCGGATGAAGGCCTGGCCTTTGCCCGGCTTCACGAACTGGTGGTCCACGACGGCAAACGGCACGCCGTCGACGAGCATCTTGAAGCCTTTCTTGATGTCTGAGGTATCTGCCATTGGATCAGTTCTCGCGGACTTTCTGAGAAGCGACGAGGAGGTCGCTCGGTTGGTTGGGGGTTTCGCTGTTCTCGGCAGTGACCTGAAGCTCGAACTCGCGCAGGGACGTCGGAATCGATGCCCGGCCGACCTGGGCCTCGGAATCGTATTCGAGCTCTCGCTGACGTATCGGAAATTCGCCGACCGGGGTGAACCAAACGATGTAGTGCGTCAGACCGAGCTCGACCCTCTCTGGAGGGACGAGGTGGTCGAGTGCGAGGGTGACGAGGATCTGCTCCTTATCGATCTTCTCGATTTCGATGTCGCCGTGTGCGGCCGGAACATAGGCGCTGCCAACCAACGCGTAGTCGGCGGGCGGATTGCAGCTTGCGATCATGGCAAGCACGAACAACGAGATTAGGCGCAGCCCCACGGAATCCTTCACGCCTCGGCTTGTAGGCGGCTCGTCTAGCTCCGTCAAGCGCCTGCCCTTGCCTCGCGTCCGGGTCGGCGGTACGCCGGGTTTCATGCGAGACGTCGACGACGAGGTGCGGCAGATCAAGAAAGAGATCGTCGAAAGCCGCGGCCTGATCATCAAGACCAACAACCTGGTCAATGCTCTCGGTGCCGATATCAAATCGATCGCCAAACGCCAGGCGGGGTACGAGCGGCGACTGAATTGGAACAGCGGCGTGGCGATCGCCGTCATCGGTGTCCTTTCCTTCGTCGGGCTCAAGCTCTACTTCGACGCGCAGATTGGCGGAGTGCGGTCCGAGATGACAGACGCCGAGACCGCGGCGGAAGAGCTGCGCAGCGACCTCGGAGACGAGGTCCGTCGAGCATCGGACCGGTCGACGGCCGCTGCCAAGGCGGCGAAGTACTACGATTTGATCCGCGCCCGGAATCGCGTCGAGGTGGTTCGCGAGTACCCGGCGATAGCAAAGGAGGCGTTGTCGCCGGCGGAGGCCGCCATGTTCCGCGACTTCGAGCAGAAGTTCCGGCAGGACCTCTCGGTCGGGGCGTTTCAGAAGGGTCTCGCGTTCGTCGATGCGAAGAAGTACGCGGATGCGATCAAGCGCTTCGAGGAGGCCATCGAGCTCCACCCGAACGGCTCACACATTCCCGCGGTCAAGCAGAGTCTCGCGCTGTCGCTACGCAAGGAGAAGCGTTCCGCGGAGGCGCTCGTATTTGCCCAACAGGTGGCTGACCAAACCACCGACGCCGCACTGCAACCCGATGGCTGGTGGCTCGTCGCGCTATGCGCGCGCGATGTCGACGATCTGGACACGGCGCGTGATGCACTGAAAATTTTGATCAAGAAGTGGCCGAGGTCGGCGTTGTCTCGTGATGCGCGGCCGCTTCTTCGCGAGGTGACGCGCGAGGCCTACCTCGGGAAGCAGACCGGCACCGCGCCCCCAGTCCCAGCTTCCGAGTGAACCTCGGGGAGGGACTCTCGCATCGACTCCGGGAGCAACGTGTGCCAGGTTGCCGATCGATGGCCCGGCCGCGCGTTGCATTCGTAGGTTCCGGCGGCGCCGCCAAAGGGGTGGCTCATCTCGGCGTGCTCCGGGCGATGCAGGAGCTCGGCGTTGAAGCCGATATCTGCGTAGGCGCGTCGGCGGGTGCGATCGCCGGTGCGTTCTACGCTCAGGGCTACACGCCATCGCAGATGATCGACTGGTTTCGCCCCTTCTGGCAGCGCGGCCTCGAGGCTCCGCCTCTGAAGGCCCGCTATTTCCTCGGCCTACCGAATCGAGAGCAACGGCGGAGCTGGGGCTATCTGACCAGCGGTCTTCTCTCGATCGACCGATTCGAGCGCTTCGTCGCCGAGCAGTTGCCGACCGACGATTTTCGCGACCTCGACAAGCGCCTGCTGATTACGGCTGCCGACATCGATGGCCGCGGCCGCGTGGTCTTCGGCCGCGGATACCGTGACGAGGTCCCCATCAGCAAGGCATTGGCTGCTTCGACCTGCGTGCCGGGGCTATTCCGTCCTCACCGCATCGGCGACCGCTTTTACGTCGACGGCGAAGTCGTTCGCACCCTGAGCATCGACTTGGCTGTGGAGGCCGGTGCCGATGTCGTCATCGTCTCCAACGTATACCGCCCTCACGTCGGCCGGGCAGGCAGCCCCTCGCTGGTCCACCAAGGCGTCCTCGCGGTAGCCCGCCAATCGTTGAACATCATCCTCAACGAGAAGGAAAAGCGTGGCATCGATTTGATCCACAAGATGTACCCGCAAATTCAAGTCCTGGTAGTGTCCCCCGATCTCGGCCGCTTGCCGTTCACCTCGCGCATGCACTCGAGAGCGATGCTGCGACGCGGATATCGCGACGCGCTGCGTATCTTGGCGAAGGCGAAACGGCGCGGCGTATTCGAAGTCGCCCCGAACGTCCGGACCATCGGCAAAGCGTAGAGCCGCGCCGCTCCGTACGTAGACATTCGCGAAAAGGGGACAGTCCCCTTTTTGAAAGGGTTAATTCTCTCAGTGCCAGTGCCAGTGCCAGTGCCGGTGTCAGCGATCAGCTGGTTTGGGCGACCGCCCACGCGAGATACGCTTCGCTGACTCGCTCCGCTGGGGTCGCCACAATCTCCGGCACGTCGTACGGGTGATTCTCGCTGATCCACGCGGCCAGTTCGTCGAAGCGCTCGCTGCGGGTCTTGATTACGAGCTGAATTTCGGTGTTGGTCTCGATCTTCCCCTGCCATCGATAGAACGATTTCACCCCGGGAATTGCATTCACACAGGCGGCTAGCCGTCCCTCGATCAGGCCTCTCGCCAGATTCTCGGCCGCGGCCTCGTCGGGCACGGTGCAAAGGATGACGATTAGGTGATTCTCGGAGCTCACAGGTCCGACAACCTCAAAGCGCGTGGACCGTCACGTCCAGGCCGCGGTCGATGACAGCTACGGCGCGTTCCGGAACCTGTTCGTAGCCGACCTGATCTTCGCCGACCCCGCTGACCACCATGACGTAGCGAAGCTGGGTGCTGCCGACCGGTGGTGGGGTGTAGTCGTCCGGAGGATCGTGAAGGCCTTGGCGTTCGACGTAGATCATCGGCGCACCGTGGCGGAGTGCGTACATCGAGCGGCCGTTGGTCAGGATGAAGCTGAGGCTGTTGTCGGTGCTGCCGGCCTCTGCGGCTAGTCGTTCGACCAAAGTGATGGCCGCGCTGATCGCGGGGAGGGCTTGCGCTTCGTTGACGTCGGGGTTGTCCAGCTGCCCGGCATCGTGGAGCAAGGTGAGCACGGTGTGAAAAAGATACTCGCTGTCGGTCTGGCCTCGGATGTTGCGGCGTAGGAAGTCGGGAATCATCTCGGCGAAGTTGTCGCGCATCGCGTCGAAGCGACCAATGGTCCCCTGGTGCGCGAAGAGCCAACTGCGCATGCGGAACGGGTGCGCGTTCTCCGCGCGAAAGTCTCCGACCGTCGGTTGGCGCATGTGCAGCACGGCGCAATCGGAACGAACGTCGCCAGCGATGGTCTGCCAATCGACGAGCTCTCCGGCGCGGGTCGGGCGCTTCTTATGGAGCACCTCGTCGCCGTGATAGAAGCCGATGCCCCAGCCACTCGCGTCAGCCGGCGCTGTCTCTTGGCGGAGCACCGCGCGCTCTTGGTAAAGCGCATCACGCATTCGGTCCGCACGATTTGCGACGTACCCGATGAGCCTACTCATTGTTCGAACATCCAAGTGAATGGTGAGTCGAGTAGTGCATCATGAATCCCCAATTGATAAATACCACGCGACCAGATCCGCATCAACGAAGTGGGCGTAGCCCCGTGCGACGCAGTCGCTTGACGGGGCCCCCACAGGTCGGTTGTGAAACTACACAAAATGGGCTCACGGATCGGATTGTGGTAGCGAGTAGTATGTCCGCCGCATTCGACGGTGCGTTGGATGACTACATTCAGCACTTGCGTGTGGAACGGGGCCTCTCGAAACACACGGTGGATGGGTACGCCCGCGATCTGGTACGCTTCGGCGCGCGACTCGCTGACGAACAGGCGTCACTCGCCGAAGTCGATGAGGCGCGCGTTGCAGGTTATCTCGTCACCCTGTCGCAGGGGGGCCTGAGCGCCCGGACGCAGGCGAGAGCGCTGAGCGCCATCCGTGGCTTCTTTCGCTTTCTGGTTCAGGAGCGGCGCGAGGAGCGAGACCCCACGGAGCTACTGGAAGGGCCACGCTTGTTGCGGAAGCTTCCCGACATCTTGAACCGTGACGAAGTCTTGCGGCTCCTCCGAGCGCCGACCGGGTCGAAGCCGAACCGGATTCGCGATCGAGCAATGCTGCACACCATGTATGCGGCGGGTCTTCGGGTGAGTGAGCTCATCGAGCTAGACCTCGCCGACGTGAACCTCGAGGAGGGGTTCGTCTCTGCGCTCGGCAAAGGCAACAAGCGGCGCATCGTTCCAATCGGGGCGCACGCGCGTGCAGCCATGGTTGAGTACCTCGCGGAGGTGAGGCCAAAGTGGGCGCGAACGGCGAGCCGTGCTTGCTTCGTCACGGCGCGGGGCAAGGCGATGACGCGGCAAAGCTTCTGGAGCTTGGTGAAGAAGTACGCGCGCGCCACGGGCATCACGAAGCCGATCTCGCCGCACAAGCTGCGCCACTCGTTCGCGACGCACCTGCTGGCCGGCGGCGCGGATCTCCGCTCGGTTCAGACGATGCTCGGACATGCGGACATCTCGACTACTCAGATCTACACGCACGTCAGCGGGGATCACCTTCGGAAGATGCACGAGCGGTATCACCCGCGCGGCTAATCGTGATCACAAGTTCAGCGTTCCCGGCCCGTTCGCTCAAGTAATCGCGCAGCGGCCTGGGAGCCGGTATCCTCTGCTCGATGTCGACGTTTGACGTTTGGATCATTCGCTTCGAGCATGGGGACTCCGCACCAGCGGAACGGCTCCAAAGCGCGTTCGGCATCGATGCGGCTAGCGCACGTTCCCTCGAACAGAGCCTGCCCAAAGTCGTCAAGCACAGCGTTCCCGCCAAGGCAGCAGGGGAGATGCGACAAGCTCTCGAAGCGATCGGCGCGGTGGTCGAGTGCCGACCCGCGAGGGATGCGAAACCCGTGCCTGGCGCCGGCGGGACGGAGAGCGCGGCGGTTTTTCATCCGCCCGGAGCGGACT